>DATESF010000001.1:0-3859 GCA_035271005.1 Candidatus Methanomethylophilaceae archaeon
TATTTCGGTATTGTTCCCAAGGTAAGGAACTCCGCGGATTCCAATCCGAGGTGTTCCACGACTCACCGTGGAGACGAGGATGCCAGACGATTATTATGTCAATCGGCAATGGTTCATATCCGTACCGTTGAAGACTCGGTCGTTACTAAAATGTACCACCGCCTTAAAAAAAACGGAAAGGCTCACAAAGAGGCTTTGGTGGCTTGCGCCAGAAAACTCACGACCGTTGTATGGTCAGTTGTGAAAAACAATCTTCCATTCACCAACGACACGGGCCTGTTGGCCCGCGTCGAAGGTGAGATAGAGAAGGTTGAGGAGGAAATGGACGAGTAACCAGATCGTGGCGGAGACGAAGGTCGGACAACGTCGGAGGAAAAATCGCAGGAATCCTTTTGTTCGTTTCTTAAAGAAACCGAACGTAATAAAAATTTGCGCAGTACTCCCTCGTCTTTCGGAGCAGAGTTGACCCTTGATAAAGTGGTCGTAGAATAAAGTGAAGTCCGGACCGAGGTAAGATCCGCATGATTGGCGCGGCCAAGGCCGCGCGAATAACAAGAATGCTAACATACCTCAGCGAGCGCTATGACATTTTCATATACTTTGAAGGTAAATTAGGGGTGCAGACCACTTTTTAAATGTAATAAATGAGCTTACAAGTGGATATCATATTCATTCTAAGTATATGACAAGATAAACGTTCAATTTTGGGCTTTACGATCTCCGATATTTTTAACATTCCATCTATCTAAAAATGTAATAAATGGTGGACCCGGCCGGATTTGAACCGGCGACCTTCGCCGTGTGAGGGAGACGTCATAACCGCTAGACCACGAGTCCAGGTGGCGACTAATACTCTGACCGTATTTAACGCTCGCGGAATCGAGGAACAAAGATTAACATAGATAATTCATTACCTTGAATATGACCAACTCTGACTGTAAAACTCAGGATACAAAAGACGACGTACTTTTTCAAAGAGCTATTGATATTTTACTTTCAACAGAAAAGAAAGGATATCCTAGCTTTGTAGGCGGATTGAAAATCGCTTCTGGTAACGAATATGGACTAGCAAGTCCAATAGACAGTTCGATTATATTCGGTAAATTCCAGATTCCTGAGGAAGGTACCGTCGCTATGGCAGTAAAAGCTGCAGAAAAAGCATTCGATTCATGGTCATCCAAAACCCAAGTAGAACGTTCGGGCATATTCCGTGAAGTGTTGAAAAAGGTCAAGGATCAAAGATACAATCTTGCTGCATGTGTTATGTTAAGCACAGGTATGGTCATAAAAGATTGTCTCATAGAAGCTGACAGACTTGCCGACATGATAGAAGAGGCTTGTCGTATAGAGGATGGGGCAGAATCTAGAGGCGTATGGGGAGTACTTTCAGAACATAACTCTTCACTAGCATCTCCAGCAGGGTTTGCTTCTATCGCTATGATAACAGGCAATACAGTCATATCATTACCTTCGATGAAATGCCCTATGCCATTGTTTGTGTTCAATAATATTTTACAAGCAGTTGGACTTCCAGATGGTGTTTTCAATATCACAATCTCTAACGAATCAAAAACTGATAGGGAGATGACAGATGATCCTATGGTAAGAGGATTAATCGCATCTGGAGGTGGAGATAGGATGGAAGATCTAATGTTCCTTCCTGTAGATGATGAACTTAAGTTTGTTAATGAGATTAAAGGCATGAACCCTATCGTAGTGTACAAGCCAGGAAATATCAAAACCGTTGCAGAGAGCATAATCGAATCTGCATTCAGGAGTGCAGGTCAAAGATTACATTCATGTTCAAAAGTCATTGTGACGGATTCCGAAAGGGAAAAATTGATCTCTGCCCTTAAAGAGGCGGCTAAATCTATCGCGGTAGGCGATCCTGCTGATTGTAAGGTAAACTCTGGACCGCTGATGTCCGTAGACGACCTTGTTAGATTCGAGAATTATATCGAAGAATCTTATGATAACGTAATATTTGGCGGTAAAAAGATCGAAGGTGACGGCCTGGAAAATGGTAGTTACGTCGAACCCGCAATAGTAGTTGGAATGATAGACGATTGCGAGCTAGGCAGTTACGATACTGGACTTCCGATCTTGACCATTATATCGGTACTCGATTTAGAAGCAGCTATGGAGGAACTGGTAAACACCGAGTGTGGTCTTTCCGCTTCAATATTCTCTAAAGACGATAAGGCTATAGAATCATTCAAGGAGTTCGCTGAAGCTCCTTGCATCAACGTCAACAACGGTACGGAGAATATGCGCCCTGGTTCGAAAAGCAATATCATGAGAAAATTCATGCGCTAATCAAGTGCCGCGCATGATAACTCTCTTTACGAAAGGTTTCGCGGCATTGTGCATCTCTCTCAGTTGTTTCTGAGAATACGGTTCAACCTTTCCCGCCTCAGGGTCCATAGTGATATTGGGGCGGAATTGCTGTATGCAGTAACGTTTCGCACCTCTTAGGGATTCGGCTATTTCAGCCACGTCTTCTACTGATACTGCTTCAGGGAACACCGTTGTCCTGAATTCGTAGTCAACTCCCGAATTCATTATTATGCGTATACTTTCTTTAATTTTAGTAACGTCCCCGTATCCGCCAGTTGCTATAGTGTATTTATCGGAGGTCAATGGAGCCTTAACGTCCATTGCAACGTAATCAACAAGTTTAGCTCCAATAAGATCATCTAAAACATCCGGGGCGCTTCCGTTAGTATCAAGTTTCACGGCGACTCCAAGCTTTTTAATCTTCTTGAGGAAAACATAAAGATCCTTGTTCAAAGTGGGCTCCCCACCAGAAATAACGACTCCGTCTAGGAAATCGCTATTTTCTTTTATGTAATTCAATACTACATTTTCATCTACTGTTCCCTCTTCGCCATGTGCCATATCGGGGTTGTGACAAAAAGGACAAAAAAAGTTACAACCGGGAATAAAGGCCATACATGCGACCTTTCCATCCCAATCAGAAAGAGTTGTTTTGATAAATCCTCCTATTCTCATAAACTAGTCATAGAAATTCAGAGTATTATTGATTGTTGTACGGGCTTAATTAATATGAATGTTGTAATATTCCCTCATGGTTCAGAGAACAGTCCGTTTTTTTCCTAGTGGAAAGATTGTAGAAGTGGATGACACTCAAAAAATAACAGATGCCGCCAAAGCTGCAGGGATTGAAATAAAATTACCTTGTGGCGGTAAAGGACGTTGTGGACGTTGTGGAGTATACATAATTGAAACTCCCGAGGACGGAAGCGAGCCCGATCCCAACGGCATGGAACGTGTACTAGCCTGTATGCATTTTGTTACTCATGACATAGATATTTTCGTCCCCTATGATGAGCATGGACGTATCGTTGCAGGTGAAGACCGTAGAACAGTCTATGATGGCATTATCGCACCGTTAGTCAAGGCTCGTGGAAAAGTACAGCTTGGACTAGCAGTAGATCTTGGAACTGCCGCAATAGCAGTTAGTATTCTTGATTTAAAAACAGGATATGAGCTCTACTCTACAGTAGGCGATAATCCTCAGTCCTTTGCGGGCGACGATCTTGAATCTCGCAGATCATATGCAGATAAGATGGGCGGAGAGGTTCTCAGAAAGGCAGCGATAGACAAGATTAACGACTTAATGTTCACCTTTGTATCAGATTTAAACGACGTAAAAGTCGCAGTCATTTCAGGAAAACCGTACCTTATGGAATCTCTAACTGAGGTATGTAGTATGACAGGTGGCCCGTTCTGTCTCGGAGGTTCCGAACTAGGTATAGATATGGCAAAAGAAGCTCCCACATACTGTGTAAAGGAAATATCTGAGGATGTAGGAGGAGATCTCATAGGAGGAATTCTA
>DATESF010000002.1:0-6303 GCA_035271005.1 Candidatus Methanomethylophilaceae archaeon
CGGTCACACCTGCGACCTCGGCTACCTCACGCTGGGTCCTGCGCTCGTTGCATAGGATGGACGAGATGTAGATAGCAGCAGCAGCAACACCTGTAGGTCCTCGACCGGACGTCAGTTCCTTCTCGGAAGCGTCCTTGAGTATCTCTGCTGCTTTAGTCTGTACCTCTCCGCTCAACTTTAGTTCGGAACAGAACCTCTGGACGTAGTCCTGAGGTTTCGTCGGCATAAGTTTCAACTTAAGTTCACGGGTCATGAACCTGTACGTACGTCCGATTTCCTTACGTCCTACGTGACTGGCTCCTGCTACTTCGTCCAATGTTCTTGGTACGCCACACTTTCTGCATGCTGCATATAACGAAGCAGCAACGACGCCTTCGATAGAACGTCCTCTGATCAGGTTCTTGTTCACCGCTTTACGGTAGATCATAGCTGCGGTCTCTCTTACGTTACGTGGTAATCCCATGGCGGAGGCCATTCTGTCCAACTCGGACAAAGCGAAAGCTAAGTTACGTTCAGTAGCGTTAGAAACACGTATTCTTCTTTGCCACTTTCTTAGTCGGTATAACTGGGCGCGATTCCTCGTAGGGATGCTCTTACCGTAACTGTCCTTGTTCTTCCACGATATTTCGGTTGAAAGACCTTTGTCGTGTATGGTATAGGTCATAGGAGCACCCGTACGTGCTCTCTTCTCGCCCTGTTCTACGTCGAAGGCTCTCCATTCGGGTCCCTGATCGATGAACTGGTCGTCCAATACAAGACCACAATCCTCGCACATGAGCTCTCCGCGTTCATAGTCGCGGATCAGATGGCGACTACCGCACTCTGTACAGGCTTCGATCTCTTCAGTGCCTTCTCTTGTTTTTGCCATTGTTTTTCACCTCTTGGGTGTATAGTTCTGTACCGGCAAGTGAGATCGATGTATCTTCTACTTGAATAGATACAAAGGGTCTGTCTACCGGTCCGAATATACGAACTATTTTACCGATTCTGCGATTACGAGTATCGAAAACAGGACCTCCCATATCCGGAGGTTTAGTGGTTTGGACCACAGCTCTGCCATCAGACGTTATTTCTGACACAGTTCCTAAAAAATTCATATTTTATCGTCTCGTCTTGGCAGTCGATTGTCAAGTAATCTGGTATTATACTTATCATGTATTTAAAGATTTGGCGTTGTTTTATTATGTTTAAGGTTAAAATTCTAAAATATCCTTAACTCATACTATTAAATCAAATCCTGAATAGGATGATACATCCATAATATCATTAAAAATATGTCTTTTATTTACAAATATCTAAAATAAATCTATTTTTCTATACGACGGACGTAAAAAGTTTAATAAGAGCGAGGTTGTATCCGTGACTAATTGGATGCGCTATACTGGCGAATCTCGTAAAAATGGAGGTTAACACATGAATTGGGACATAATGTCATTCCTGACCATCGTAATATTCGTATTCGCGATAGTAATGGTGATCGCAGGGATTTTCTCAGCCTACTTTGGCAGCGGTAAAAGCAGAACTTACGGCATCGTTATGCTTGTAACTGGTATCATTGTCTTTGTAATTTGGGCATTCCTTGTAGGATGGAGCAACATAGAGTTGTTCGCTGAAGTACCTGCTCTGGACTTAATGATCGAATCGCTTATCACATTCTTGGCAATTATGCTAGGTGCATTGATAGCGGTCGGCATATTCCTTGTTGCTGTTCTTAAGAGCTGAACAAGTAATAGACTCAGAGTCTAAAATTCCTTACCCACCTCTCGGTGGGTTTTTATCCTTTTATTAACTAGTGAGCTTATGCCAAAAGTATCCATAATCATGGGCAGCAAGAGCGATCTCCCCGTAGCAGACAAGGCTATGGCAATTTTGAAGGAACTTTCTATTTCATTTGATCTCAACGTAGCATCAGCTCACAGAACTCCAAAAAGAGTGGAAGAGCTTGCAACTAAGTCCGACGCAGAGGTTTTCATAGCCATAGCAGGACTTTCTGCGGCACTTCCAGGTGTTATAGCCTCATTTACTATCAAGCCCGTAATCGGCGTACCAGTAAGCGGTAAATTGAATTTTGATTCACTTCTTTCGGTGGTACAGATGCCAGGAGGCATTCCCGTCGCGGCTGTAGGATTAGATAGAGGGGACAACGCAGCTATACTTGCAGCACAGATTTTAGCATTAAATGATAAAGGACTTGCTGACGCGTTAAAAGTACACAGACAAAAGCAGGCCGAAAAAGTGATGAAAGATTCAGACGAGGTTACTGACGATGTTTGATCCTAACAAGTTCATTACAGACGCTAGTGCGTCTATCAAAGAAAAAGTCAAAGGAAAAGCGATTATCGCTTGTTCTGGTGGAATAGATAGCTCAGTATCAGCCGTCCTAGCTGGAAAAGTACTTGGAAAGGATTTACTGGCTATATTTGTTGATACAGGTTTTATGCGTAAAAATGAGCCTAACGAAGTAAAGGAGATGTTCAAGGATACTGGCATCAACTTCAAATCCGTAGACGCCTCGGAAGAATATTTCGAAGCACTTAAGGGAATAACTGATCCAGAAAAGAAAAGAAAAGTTATTGGCGAGAAATTCATACGTATTTTCGAAAGGGAAGCTAAGGAATTCGGTGCTAAGTACCTGATCCAAGGAACTATCGCCACAGATTGGATGGAATCCGGCGATGGTAATCATAAAACAATAAAATCACATCATAACGTCGGTGGATTACCGAAAGATATGGATATGACTCTTGTAGAACCTTTATGGGACCTCTATAAAGATCAAGTTAGACAGGTTGCCAGATCGTTAGACATAAAGTCTTCGGAAAGACAGGCGTTCCCAGGCCCGGGACTTGCAGTGAGATGTCTTGCTGATATTACTCCGGAAAACATTGCGATAGTAAGAGAAGCTTGTTTCATCGTTGAAGATGAGATCAAGAAAGCTGCTGATAATGGTGAGATGAAACTACCATGGCAGTATTTTGCTGTGTTATTGTCAACACGTACAGTCGGTATACACGATTCAAGTCGATCTTATGGAAAGACGATTGCTATACGTGCCGTCGAGTCTTCAGATGGAATGACTGCAAGTCACAGCCCGATTCCGCCTTCTGTATTGAACGTAATATCAAAACGCATAACTAACGTCATGGGTAAAGATGTTAGCCGTGTGGTATACGACATAACAGACAAGCCTCCAGCCACTATCGAATGGGAGTGACGGGCGGAGGTTTTTAAGTATTTGTATACAGAGAGCTTAATATTTTTTATTTGTTGTAATAATTTTAATCAACTGAGTTTTGATATCAATTTACAGGTAATCTTGGTTTGATAATGATTATTGATAACCATAAAGCAAACAGAGTTGATAGGTGCAAATATTCTTCAAGTTAAGCTAGAAACATATCCGAGAGCACGGTATTTGAGTATTGGAGGCTGGACTTTGTATAAGATGTTCAGTAAGGAGGTAGAAAAATGAAAAAGTATGTCGTTAACGACAGTGAATTGTCTATACAAGAAATAGTTGAATCTATTATTGAATTGAATTCGGAGATGTGTAATTTTTGGAGTGATGCAATCGGGTGGGCACCTATCGAAGCAGCTGAGTTGCTTAGTAAATCAAGGCTCGATTGGCAAGTGTCCCTAACTCAATATCTTGAGCACTGGGTGGCGGAAATTGATGATGATAATTCTGCTAGTTTGATTTTAGCATGGACTAATCTTGGTAGTATTGTAGAAGGGACAATCAAATTGGCATTATCCGTTCATTATAAGGATTATATGAAATCTCCGGATAAAGTTAAGGCGTGGGGGAAAGACAAGTCACCTGATGAACTTCAATTAGAAAAGTTAAAAGTATTTTCTAATGGAAAGTTGTGGGAGAAGGATGATAGTTGGAACGAATGGATATCATCTATTCAAAAGAGAAGGAATGCTATACATGCATTCGAAGATAGAGAACTTGGAGATTTTAAAGAATTTTATGATAATTTAGGCACATATCTTAAATTTTTAACACATATTGATGGGAGATTACCATATCCGGATCATAGGCACGAATCAAATAATTTTTATTAATCTACGCGAATACTCTGTATTGAATGGTACCGTTAAATGTCAAAGAACTAAGATAATAGCCATTATAATCGACTCGATATAGGGATAAGCGTGAAATCAATGCATATTTGTTCGATATTATAAACAACAAAAAATTTGACACCTTCAAAAGGCATTTGAAAATGATATTTATTCACACGACTATACTTTGATTATATTAATCTATAAAGTCAATATATCAGAGTGAAATTTATAAACATTTTACATTATTGAATGATAATGAATGCCAAACACTACCAGACTTACGAGAACGTAGTCTGTAGTTAATTAATTCTCAAGAAGTTAAGATCTGAATAAGGATGATAATCTAGTATAAATTTTTCAAACAGCATTTCAGCCGCGATAGTATAAATAAAAAAATACTGAGTCCCGGACGAACCGGGACAATGTTACATTTACCTTGCGCTAGCAGCTAACCCTTCCAGTTCGCTGGTTGCCTTCCAAATGAGGGTCCTTGCGTGCAGGGGGGTGTTGTTATCATTAGCTAGGTCATCGAGGATGGTCATCGCACCGGTAGCACGTACGTCCATTGCCTCTTTTGCGTCCATAAGCTTAGCTTTAGCTTCTGTAGCGCCTCGCCTGATGTTTTTGGGTATCGAATCATCGCTCGCCAAAAAATCAAGTACATCTGTTATGTTTTTTATCTTGTTTGACATAATGTCACCTCTGAGATCAATAAGTCTCAAATTCTTCCTGAAGATCAATGACGACCTGTTCTAGAACCTCTTCGAAGCTTGGGCTCTTGTATTCCCTTGCTCCGCCGAGATCGCTCTGAATCTTGGCCACGAAGTCATTATTTTCTTTTACGAACTCAACGTTGCATAAAACTTCTTCCATAGATGTTACCTCTGGATAAAACTCGAACAAATAACCACTATATAGGTATGTCGGACACACTCAATGGTTTTATCTAAGCAAAGTCCACAAAAGATACCGAAATGTTTAAAGTAGTAACCTATCTTTAAGGATATCTTCAGTCGTTATCTTCAGCGATAGCGAAAAAGATATGTTGCGTCCCACATGGGGCAGAGGAAGGTAAAATAAATGGTCGAAAAAGAGTTCCCAGATGACGAAGCACAGGAAACTAAGTACTCTGGGTTCGGATTCAGTAGATATACAAGGATAATGAGGATGGCTCGTACTCCCAGTAGGGACGAGTACAAAAAGACGCTGGGAATAACAGCGTTGGGTATCATACTCCTTGGAGCTATTGGATTCGCGATCATGTGGCTGATGACCTACCTGCCGACATATTTCTGAGCAATGGAGCGAGCAATAATGTCAGATCAGTACTCAGGTTCATGCATTTCAGGCATTAACGACGTCAAAGAGGCCCGTGCAGGCGAAGCGGTAAGTTGGAAGTTCTCAATAATCGGCGGAACATCGTCGGCTAAACTTTCATTCTCCGAGGAGACCGGTCCGGATGCCGAGACGGCTCCGCATTGGGCCCTAATCCTTACGGATTCTACGGGAAGCGAAGTTTGGAGCAGCTACGGAGGAAAGACCGAAGCTGTCGTCGATATTCCTGGAAGTAAGGATAAGGAATTAACTCTCAACGCCGAATGCCCTAAAGGTGCCAGGTATGGAGATTTTATTAATTTTACCATCGGTGTAGACTGTGGCGGCATGGAGGACTCAATAGAGTTTAAAGCATCTGCCAGACAGTCTATAATGATACTTAAGACACAGATGGACCAGGAACGTTCCGCTGCAGACACACTTGCGGCAAAAGCGAATCTTGGTGAGAAAGATATTTACGCGATTCTATCGCCTGGGGGACTTAGAGGTTACATGTTCGTAGAAGGCATGAACACCGACCGTCTCCGTGAGAAGATCCGGGACATCAGAAAAGCGTACTCCTTCATTCCGGGGGAGACGTCACTAGAGGAGATAGATCACTATCTTACTCCAGTATCTGCTGTTGTAGGAATTTCCGAAGGGGACATAGTCGAGCTCGTGAACGGCCCGTTCAAGGGTGAGAGAGCAAGAGTGCAACATATCGATGAAGGTAAGGAAGAGATCACCGTCGAGTTAGTCGAGGCAATGGTCCCGATTCCAGTTACAGTGAAGGGCGACAGCGTCAGAGTCATAGACAAGGAGAGATGAATAATGGTAGACATAGTTGAGGCATTGGTGGATGGAGGAAAGGCCTCCGCAGGACCACCTCTTGGACCCGCATTGGGACCGAAAGGA
>DATESF010000003.1:0-2185 GCA_035271005.1 Candidatus Methanomethylophilaceae archaeon
TATCATCAAAGACTGTAAACGCACCAGTTCGTATGAATATCAGATTTGTGAAAGATGAAATTTTGTACGATTATTCACTATCATTCGATTCCAATAAAGTGTTATCAGAATCTCTATACCATTATCCCAAAGGACATAAAAGCAAAGTGTTCGTAAGAACAGGGCAGGAATTTGAATTCACTAAAGCCGTTAAGCATGAGATGGGGCCTCTCGCTAAGGCTACATCGAAAAATTCAACTTATCTTGCCGTGGCATCACGGCTTAACAATGAAATATGTATCAAAGCACACCAAGGTATCACACAGGATATTATTTTCGTACAATGCGATGGTGAAAAGTTGTTCGGGCCGGTTACAAGAATGATGAGTGAAAATCCCGTTGCCAAGGAACTTATGGTTAAAGCCTTGAGAATTTCTGATTTCGGTATTTCCGATATAGAATGTAAATTAGAGGATAGGGAAGCATCTGATTCTTCTAATGATAAATTGATCGAGACTTTGAAAAAAACAACTCCCTTTGAAAAATACAAAGTAGTGACTCCTCGCGTGTGGATGAAGCACGATTTAGAATCGTCGGGTGTAGACGAAGAAGCATCGTTATTCCCCATACATATAGAGTCGAAAGGCACCAGGCAGATGTTCTATTTTATGGGCCCTATAATAGACGCGTTGTTAAACGGGAAGACTATAATCATAGATGAATTCGGATCATATTTTCATTCCGATATTTCTCGTTGGATCATATCGCAGTTTAAATCTGATTCTAATCCCAAAGGTGCTCAAATAATTGTAAACACTCATGATCAGATGTTAATGGACACTGATATCTTGTTCAGGAGAGATCAGATATTGTTCACACAAAAAAATAGTTCCGATGGGTCTTCGGAGTTGTATTCGCTTTCAGATTACAAAGGTGTAAGAAAGGATACCGATATTCAGAAAAACTACTCCATTGGGAGATATGAAGCCGTGCCATTTATTTCGCCAGGAGATTTGATCCAATGAATAGGCGACGGGTTTTAAAAAATCGAAGGTCAGAAGGAACGAGAGAGATAAGTAGAAAATTTCTAATCTTGGTCGAGGGTCGTTCCGAAGAGAATTACTTAAACCGTTTTAAAAAACGTAATTCTCCATTGAAGATTATGCCTATTATTGCTAATAGACAAGACCCCTGCAGTATTGCAGATTTATGCATTCGGAGATCAAAAGAATACGATATTTCCAATGAACGCGGCGACAAGGCAGCCATTGTTTACGACGTAGATCAAAACACGTCTGTACAAATATCGGAATGTTCCAAGAAGTGTGTTGAAAGTAATATTGATATGTATTTATCTAGCCCTTCTTTTGAATGTTGGCTCATAATGCATTTTCGCGACGTTAATAGCAACGATACACAAGACGTACTTCTTCAGAGTATGACGAATGAACTGGGACAGGAATATAAAAAATCGAAAAACATCAATCGTTTGATAAATGATAGTATGATTAAGGATGCCATTGAACGTTCTTCTAAGAGAATTCCCGATTTTAAAAACCGGAACGAAGAATGTTTAAAAAAATATCCGAATAGCACTTTACATTTTTTAGTCCAAGAATTATTAGTTCTTGACTAATACGATTAGTTATTAAGAGCGATATAATCGCAAAACTAATTATGATTCTATTCTAGAGTTAATGCATATCTCATTCAAGTCATATTTTTAATCATAATTATAATGTATATTAATATACATCAATGTACACAATAATATATACAATGAATGTTATGATACTATAATGACATTACCCAAGGACATTCATACAGCTCTCGGTGTCGAAGATATCCCAAAAAAATGGTATAATCTCGCAGCAGACCTTCCTAAACCTTTGAAGCCACCTCTTAATCCGAAAACCGGGGAACCAGCAGGTCCTGAAGACCTGGCCTCATTGTTCTGTAAAGAGATCATAAAACAGGAGGCTTCTACTGAACGCTATATCGACATTCCTGAAGAAGTAAGGGACAATCTAGTGTATCTTTCTCGACCTTCTGTTTTACAGAGAGCATATCGCCTTGAAAAATATCTTAAGACTCCAGCAAAAATATACTTCAAAAGAGAGGACATGAGTCCTTTAGGAAGTCACAAAGGGAACACGGCACTTGCTCAGGCGTACTATAATGCTGAAGCAGGAGTACATACTCTAAC
>DATESF010000004.1:0-31223 GCA_035271005.1 Candidatus Methanomethylophilaceae archaeon
TTTTTGGAATATGGACGTGCTCTTTACTCCTCAAGACCACCCTGCTAGGGATCTTCAGGATACTTTCTACCTTGAAAATCCATCTTCTATTCGTGAGGACGATGATCAATTGGTAGAACAGGTCAAACGTCTCCATGAAGAAGGAGGGGACACTGGGTCTTGTGGTTGGGGTGGCGAATGGTCCAGGGAGTTTTCTGAATCCACTATACTAAGGACACATAGTACCGTCAGTAGTATTCGATACATTGCAGATAACCCTGAAGCACCGTCTAAGGCATTCTCCATTTCCAGAATATTTAGAAAAGAATCGATAGATTCAACGCATCTTCCTGAATTTACTCAAATCGAAGGTATTGTAATAGACAAGAATGCTAATTTTAACACGCTGATATCACTAATACGTGAGTTCTACGCTAGGATGGGATTCGATCAGGTTCGTATAAGGCCGGCTTACTTTCCTTACACGGAACCGTCGCTAGAGCTTGAGGTATTCTTCAACGGAAAATGGATGGAACTTGGAGGAGCTGGCATATTTAGACCAGAGGTCGTTGCACCCTTCGGCGTAAAGCATCCTGTATTGGCATGGGGATTCGGTTTTGAAAGACTGGCGATGCTAAAATGGAATATTAAGGACATACGTGATCTGTATATCTCTGACCTAGATACTCTGAAAGAAAGCAAAATGTTCTAATTATTCAAACACTGGCACAGTCTTTCCTGTCTTTACAGCTTTGGTGAGCGTAGATATGTATTCCTCGCGCTCGCTGTTACGAGTAGATCGTAGTGCCTTTCCGAGATAGCTAAGACATTCGTCTTTGTTGCCACGATTATATGCGATACCTGCACGTAATATCATTATCTCGTCTAGTCGTGAGACATCACCCTCCGATGTAAACTTCTTTAAAGTTTCTGCAAGGAACTTATCCGCCTCATCATATTTTTTCAGAGTAAAAAGAGACCTTCCTGCAAGCATTGCAGATCTGGCTGTTCCCTTATTAGAGTAGATATCTTTTGCTGCAGATAGAGCCGCTTCCGCATCATTCTTCACAAGTTTTATTTCAGCTCGTACTATATCCGATTCTTCGGATCCTAGTTTTTCAAGCTCTAAAGCACATCTTTCTGCATAGTCTGGGTCACCGCATATAACTGCAATTTTGGCCTTGACGCTCCATGTCGCCAACTTGTCTTTTACGGGCACTTCCATATTCTTAACAATTTCAAGTAAATCGTCGTTACAATTTCCTAAAAATTCTTCAGACATTCTAATGAGAAGTTTATTAGATTCGAGAGAACGACCTGCTGCCATAAGATGATACAATCTTTCTTGATCATCTGGCACATTGTCCATCCACCAATCTGCAGCATCACTATTCCATTTGTGTACCGATTCTATATCCACAGCTTCAAGATATTTTTTCTTAGTCTCGATTGGTATATTCACTATACCCTGATGTGTTGCTGGTATGATTCCTGCATCTGTCGGAGGAAGTAGTTTTTTATTTACTGGTACTCTTATCGCACATGCAAGTCCTAAGGCATCCCTGTCCGATGGGCTAAGCTTTTCCCACATAAGTTCTGGATCACATCTTCTCATATCCAAAATAGTTTCAATTGAAACTCCTATGTCTTCAAGTTTCTTACGCAGGTGCTCGGCTTCGGTTTTTCCGTCAGGTTCTAAATAATATACCTTGCGCCTGATTCCTGAGCCTATCACATGAACCTGATTCTCTTTGACTTTACCTGCAACTCTTAATTTTTTTAATTCTAGTGAAGAATGAGCTCTAGAAATACCAAGGGCGGCAGCGATACCATCCTGAGTAAGGTCAAAAGGTAGATTGTACACCTCTTCTTCGTTCACCATTTTAAACCTGCTAAGGTGCAGGAGAATCCTTTCACGAATGGTAGCATGCTCCATGATAACGATTCTAAATACCTGTTATCGTTTATAGCGTTTTCATTTTCTAGCATTATTCAAAGTTAATCTATATCTACACACATTGGGAATTCCGATGAAGAGATTGTTTGTGTGCAGCGAACCGGATATTCCATCTGCTAACATGAGAGACTGTCTTCTGAATATCGGAGACTGGGATACTATAGGATCCTTGGAGGGAGAAAACATGATGAAATCTGGCGACACATACATGTTATCTTCGTCACGTTGGCACATTGAATTTGAAGACGTTATCGAATTATCTGCAAGATTTGGGGTTGATCCAGAGTTAGTGGTATTCATGTCACGTCACTCATCGGCCAGTGGCCGTCCTGCTCTTACAGTTCATCCAATTGGAAACTTCAAAGAAAATAAACTTGGCGGCAAACCAAAAAAACTTGTGAAAGCTTCTCCAGGATACATGACAGACGCACTTCGTCGTATTCATGCTTTAAATGATATGGATGGAACTGAAGTTTCATTTGAGGTAACTCATCACGGCCCATGGGTCGACCGCCCCACATTTTTTATTGAAGTGGGAAGTGATGTTAAGCATTGGGAGAATAAACATGCAGCTAACATACTGGCACATGTACTTGTAAATAATACGGAAAGTAAAAATCCTGTTGTGATAGGCGTCGGAGGCGGACATTACGCTCCAAGGTTCACTGAAGCTGCTCTAAGCTTGAAAGTAGATTTCGGTCATATGATTCCTAATTATCATCTAGACGATAGTGATCACGAAGACCTAGCTAGGATGCTCCGTGATGCTAGTGAGGCCACGGATACGAAACTTGTGTTCTTACACAGAAAATCTATGAAAGGTTTACAAGCGTCCAAAATCAAGGATGTTGTGGAATCAGAAGGACTTGAATTAGTCCAGTCTTCGGACTTTGAACCTATCGATCACTGAGACTTTACAACAGTTCCTTTGATCTTATGTCCAAGTATCGCTGAACGTAGATCATCTAAGTCCCGTCCGTGTACCATAAAAATATCGATTTTATTCTTCTTGGCAATCTTTACACCTAGCGGGTCGAATACTCCAGATCTAGATGCTCCATGCTCTCCATACACAAGCTCTTCTAATCTTTCAATAGTTATTTCGGAATATTTTTCTGCTTTATCGTTAGTCTTAGGATCATCAGAATACACAGCGTCTACAGACGTAGCATTTACGATTCTGTCTGCGCCTATCTCTTCGGCTAGCATGGCAGCAACTCCATCGGTGGTATGGCCTGGTTCTGTTCCTCCCATAACTACAATTTTACCATTGTTACAACGTGTTGCCGCTTCTTTGATTGTCGTAGGTATGTCAGGATAGTTCCCATAACCAAGAGCTAAATCTAAAAGTCCTGCGTTCATTCTTGTTGCAGCGATCCCAAAAAGATCTTGTTGATGCATTGTGCCGCAGATATCTTCGCTAATCGAAGCATAATATCTGGCCGTCTTACCGCCACCGCAAACTACTGAAATTTCAACTTCCGAGGAAAGTTCTTTTAAAAGTGCGGCTAATTTTTTAATATATGCGTTATCCTCATTTCCTGGTATGAGTATAGAGCCGCCAATAGAAACTACTACTTTATCTGTCATAGAACCAATACTTATATTATAGAAGCTGACTAGACTTAAAAGTATTAGGTGTGTGAATGAGCGAATCGAGTAATTTGGACAAAGCGAGATACGATTTCAAGAAGGCAATGCAGGAAATCATGAAGTGTCGAGGCCGAGGTACCGAATTAATTTCTGTATACGTTCCCGAGAGCAAACAGATCCACGAAGTGATGTCTTATCTCAGAGAGGAACAATCTCAAGCTGCAAATATTAAATCAAAGGCGACAATGAAGAATGTCACCAGTGCGATAGACTCTATATCGGCACGATTGAAGACTTACAAATCTTCACCTCCCAACGGAATCGCGATATTCTGTGGCGAAGTACCGAGAGCAGGGGACCAGACAAAGATGGTTCAATTCACAATAGAACCACCGGAGCCGATTACATCATTCCTTTACCGATGTGATTCTTCATTCTTTACTGAGCCTTTGGAGGAAATACTTGAGGATAAGACATCCTACGGACTTATCACAATTGATAGACGAGAAGCGACTATCGGTCTTGTAAGTGGATCTAAAACATACGTATTGAAGCATTTTGATTCACTTGTTCCCAGTAAGCATCATCAGGGAGGTCAGTCTGCAGTTCGTTTTGAGAGATTGATTGAACTTGCCGCTCATGAGTTCTACAAGAAGGTCGCAGATTACTGTACAGAAGCATTCTTGGACAGAACAGAGTTAAAGGGAATAATCATCGGTGGCCCTGGGGCAACAAAAGATTTCTTTGTCAAAGAAGAATACCTTCACCATGAACTAAGGAAGAAAATTGTATCTCCTTTATTTGATACTGGTAATACAGACGAGTCAGGAATCAGAGAATTGGTCGAAAAGGCCAAGGACACAATGGAAGGTATTAAGCTCATAGAAGAGAAGAAGCATGTTCAAAGGCTACTTGATGAAATTAGAAAACCGGACGGAGGTCTTTCTGTCTACGGTTACGAAGGTGTCCGTAATGCAGCCGAGGTCGGTGCTATCGAAGTTCTTCTTATTTCCGAATCTTTGGATAAAAGACATTTAACAATCAAGTGTTCATCAGGACACGTTAACAAAGTCATCGTTGATAACTCAGAAGATAAACAACAGTGCCCCGATTGCGGACAAAATACCGATATAATCGAGGACCTTGATCTCGTTGATGAGTTCTTCGAGATAACTGAAAAATTTGGTTCGAATTTACAGATTATTTCTCAAGATTCTGAGGAAGGCGATATGCTGATGAGAGCATTCGGAGGCATAGCTGCGATCCTAAGGTACAGCTTATAATAAGGCGGTTGTAAAAAATGATAGCAGACGATTTTAGGAACGATGTTAGTTGTGCAGTAAGAAAGGCTTTGGATGAAGCAGGTTCAGATGCTGATTTTATTATTGAAGTGCCATCTGTTGGTAACGCCGATCTTGCGGTTCCGTGTTTCACATTAGCTAAGGTAATGAAGGCATCGCCTAAGGATATAGCTGAAAAAATAGCTTCAAATATAATGCCATCAGGCACGATAAAAACAGTATCCTCACTAAACGGATACGTAAATTTTACGATCGACTCTGAAATGCTTGTAAGAGACACTTTAGAAAATATAATCTCTAAAGGCGAAGAGTACGGAAAACATCCGCCTACTAATGTAAGAGTCATCGTAGAACATACTTCTACCAACCCTACAGGACCGATACACGTGGGCCGTGCAAGAAACCCTATAATCGGCGATACTTTGGCCAGATGCCTAAAAATGTGCGGTAACGAAGTTGTAACTGAATATTATGTGAATGATGTTGGAAAGCAAGTCGTCGTCCTATCATGGGGTGTTGATAACATTCCAAAAGGCTCTATAAAGGAAGAAGAGCGAGACAAGGCGGACCATGAGTTAGTAGCATACTATCGTGAAGCTAACCAGCTTTTGGAAACGGATCCAAAAGTTACTGAAACAATATCTGAGATGCTTAGAAAGTTCGAGGCAGGGGACCAAGACGTAATATCTTCGGTGCGTAAAACTACAACTAAAATGTTGGGCGGTCTAAACGAATCTCTAGCAGACATAAACGTGTTTATTGATCGATATACATGGGAATCCGACTTCATCGCGAACGGTTCGGCCGCTAACGTAGTACGTAAACTAAAACTGTCGGATTATGCTGGACAGACTGAAGACGGCGCGTGGTTTTTAGATTTAGCTTGTTTTGGAATCAAAGGAAAGAATACAAAGTTCACATTCACAAGGTCGGACGGTACAACACTTTACACAACACGTGATATAGCGTACCATCTTGACAAATTCTCAAGATCGGATCGTGTAATAAACGTTCTAGGTGAAGATCAAAAGCTCGGGGCGCAACATCTTACTTGTGCTCTAAGCGTTTTTGGATGTTGCATGACGCCAGAACCTATGTTCTACGCGTTTGTCTCTCTTCCTGAAGGCAAGATGTCCACTAGGAAAGGTGTCGTCGTCTATCTTGACGATCTCATCGATGAGGCAGTAGAGCTTGCATATCAAGAAATCAAGAAAAGACGTGACGATATGTCTGAGGAAAAGATGCGAGATACAGCTCGTGTCATCGGCATTGGAGCGATAAGATACAACGTAGTAAGAGTTCAACCAGAAAAGCAGTTCGTATTTTCTTGGAAGGATGCCTTGAACTTTGATGGAAACAGTGGACCATATCTGCAATATGTTCACGCTAGAGCTTGCAGTATGCTACGTAAGGCTGGCGACTTTGAGTACGATTTCGATTCATCTAAGTTAACAGATGAGTATGAGATTAAGCTTGTCAAAATACTCTCTAGATTCGGTTCTGTTCTAAAAGAAGCAGGGAATTTCAAGCGCGTACATCTCCTGCCCGCTTACGGTCATGAGGTAGCGTCTGCATTCAATCAGTTCTACGCAGCCGTTCCCGTACTTTCCTCTGGGAAGAACGCCAACGCAAGACTTACCTTGGTAGAATGCTCAAAGACCGTTCTTAAGAACGTCTTGGGCTGTATGGGAATAGGCGCACCGGAGGAGATGTAATGGAAATACGCAAACTCAAATTAAAAGATCTTGAAAAGGTCCGTGAATTAGAGATATCGTGCATTAAAGAATATTTTGCTGAGACTATCGAGAACAAATGGAATGATCTTCCTGAGGAATGGAAGGAAAACCTTGGCGCCAGCAGTAAAAAACATTTCGGCGCATATCTAAAAAGCGGACTTAGTTTTGTCGCTATAGAAGATGACGAAGTTGTCGGTTTTGTTTTCGCACAGATGCTCCATAACATCGCCAATGCAGAAAATCTACTTTGGATAGAAAATTTGGCCGTACATCCATACTTAAGACGAAATTTGATTGCTTATAGGATACTTAGAGAATGTATCAAAGAAGGAATCGCTCAGGGCGCTGAGGTAGCTCACAGTATGATACAACCTGATAACATTCCATCTTTACTTCTTCACAAGAAAATAGGATTTTTCATCGATCCTCGTGAAGTAGCGTTAATGGATTTAAAAGATCCAGAACTTAAACTCTAAAGCTTTCAGAACTTTGAGATATTAGTTCTAATTCATTGGCAGTCAGCGGACTGTCTGTGAATTGCAAATCTAAGTTCGTTTCAAAAGCTGTTCTGAGAGCATCAACAACATCTTTTCTTGAAATAGAATGACCTAGACTCTCTGCTATAGAGGTCATACCTGAATATTTTTTATCCTTTATCGGTACAAGGACATCTTCGATAAGAGGTTCTGGTTCTACGATTACAGTTCCGTGCTGTATTAGAAATCCTTTAGCACGATATTGAGCTCCGCCGGAGATCTTCATTCCTTTAGTCAGTACGTCGTTAGGTTCTTTGTATTCTGCATCTACGCCAAGGGATTTCAAAGCTGAAGTAACACAACCACAAATCTTAGCATACGAATCCTTCTTATTCAAAAAAGTATCTTTTGTTGTAAATGAATATATTATCTGAGAAGTTCCCGTAAGAATCGTACTGCCTCCACTTATTCTTCTTACGACGGCAATATCCAGATGTTCTAAAACATCCTTTCTAACGTCAGTATCCAGATCCCGGAATCGTCCAAGTGAAACCGTTACTCTGTCTCTAGAGTAAATATGAAGGGTAGGTGGTGAACGACGTTCTGAAACTTCATCGAACACCACCGCGTCGGCAGCAGACCCGTATTCAGGTGATACTGTTCCCAAATCTGCAAACCTCGCGATCATTTTTTACGTTTACTATTGTCGTAACGTTTCCTCTCCACAGTGGGAGCCTTAGAAGATGTGCTCTGACTACGTCTGGATCTCTTAAGATCATCAAGTTCTGTGAACGTAGTGGTTTGTTCAGCCTTGGGTACATTACGGTACTTAATGAAAATTGCAATACCTACTATCGCAACGACTAGAATAATAGCAACGTAAGTTCCCCAGTTAGACCAGATTGATTGCTTAACATTGATCGAAAAGTTGTAAGAAACTTTGTCTCTACTTTCAGATATGAAGAACTGTGCACCTGGTGTTTGAGATTCAGCCCACAGGGTCAGATTCTTGGTACCCTGAGAATCTATCATGAAATTAAGATCTACTTCCTTCAAACCGCCTACTGGAACAATGATTCCTTTTACTGAACCAATGACGTTTTCGCTATACTGATAAGTCACATAGACATCTACGGTTGCATCTACGGCAGTGGAATTTCTTATCGTAATGCTTACGTTACCAGCGGTTCTAGAATCAAAGCCACCTGATGAAAATGTACTAACATCCATCGAAAGACAATTGTCTGCTGTTGCTGCGTCCGCATCATCGGCACCATAGATTGAAATTAGTGGTACTGCGATCATTGCTATCAGTACGATAGCCAATATAGATTTTTTATTAATCATTCCAAGGCCTCAAGTTATAATTTCTTCTATGCGTTCCTGTTCTATGGCGCGTTTAATCTCCATAGAAAGTCTTCTTCCAGTACTCATTTCTCTTCTCCATAGGGTGTTGCCGTATGGATGACCTACAGACATGTGGACGTTAGTTCCTCCGCCTATGCGAGGAGCGACATCATAGATTTTGAAATTGAGATCTTTGTCTACACAGGTCTGGAGACAGAATGGTCCGATAACGCCAGGGTCGTAGAATTTTTGTGTTGCTTTAACGTATTTTTCTGCAAGGTCGAATGCTTTGTCCAGCAAAGATTCCCTCAGAGTGGCCGAGTTGTGGCCGCAGACTGTATATTCTGGTATGATGCCCATCTCTTCAAGTTCAACCTGCTGTTTTCCAGGAAGTCTTACGTACCCATCAAGAGAGCTTTCGAAACGCCAATCTACGCCTAGGAATTCTATTTTCTCTCCCTTTTCTTCGAGAGGCGAATAGAAGAAATCTAAATTAAAAACAGGGCCGATGATATATTCTTCCATTCTGGCCTGTTCCAAGAAGTTCTTTTCGATTACTCCCTGGCTTATTAGTTCGTTGGATTTAGCAACAAACTGATCATAATCTTTGACGGAGAAAAATCCTCTTTCAAGTTTCTTCTCCTTATGGTGAACTTTAACGATAGTAAGACCGTCTATATCCTCGGGTTTCTCAACTTTTTTAGGATAAGGGAGGCCTGCCTTTTCAAGAATCCAGTAATAATCTTTTTCGTCGCCTCTTTCTTCGGATCTTAGAAGATTTCGACTTCCTACCATTGGTACAGCAAAATCATCTTCTATCGCATCGATGCCGCAATATGCAACAAGAGAACGATTGGGGATAAAAAGTGCATTTCTTGACATTATGTCGTTTTGAATCTCTGGCTTCAAGATATGTTCGAATTTGTCTAGGTTTATCGTATCGTCAACGACGCCCCTTATTACATTGTCGTTCTGATCCCTTTGCGCCCTGAAATAATTGTTGAATGTCCTCTCTCTACCATTCTGGCACACTGCAACGGTCTTGAAACCTTCAGAGACCGCGCCATCACATGTGTCTAAGGCAGAGTGTGAGGCAACAACTCCGATCTTCGCTTTACTTAGATCGTATCTTTCCAGGTTATTCAAAACCGTGTCCCTATCAATCACATTAACCCTCTTTGAGTCTGTAACCCCTTCCCTATAATATAATTTGTTAGTACAGAAGGCGCATCATCCGAAACTCCTTGTTTTCCATAGAAGGTAAAAATAAGACTGATACAGTGTGTATTGTGCATGGATGGAGATAATGCATCAGGGGAGCTTTGGCTTGATACCGAAGGCACTTTTTCTGCAGGATATTCTGGCGATATTAAAATCGTAATTAATCTCTGTGGCTATGTGTACTTCGACCTTGCCTAAGCATGGTCTGAAAAGGCTTTAAACTGTTTTGAGGAAGACCTCACAGATGGCCTGTCGGCCCAGGGACATCTCAGTAAAGATTAGGGCCACAAAACATAATTTGATGTACCAAATGAATTCAATCCAATTATACGGCTCAAATTAAATTAATAAGTTGAAGTCACTAACGAAAGGTACAATGAATTCCAAAAAGCGTTCGTTCCCCTTCACAGCCATTGTCGGTCAGGACGAGATGAAGAGGGCTTTAATTTTAAACATAATTGATCCTGGCGTGGGAGGCGTTCTCATAAGAGGTGAAAAAGGTACAGCCAAATCTACGGCTGTAAGATCACTAATGCATATTCTTCCTGCTGTGGAATATGTTGAAGGTTGTAGATTTAGATGCAATCCCTATCCACAGGAGCAATTGTGCTCAGATTGTAGAGGCAGATTAAATTCAGGGGAAGAATTGAAGACGAATGTTGGGCCGATTAAGATAGTTGAACTTCCACTGAGTGCCACAGAGGATCGTATCGCTGGAACTTTAGATTTAGAACATGTGTTACAGACTGGAAAGAAAAGGTTTGAGCCAGGTGTACTGGCACAAGCAAATCGTAACATTCTTTACGTGGATGAGGTAAATTTGTTGGAGGATCACATAGTCGATCTTCTGTTGGATTCTGCAGCGATGGGAATCAATTACGTAGAAAGGGAAGGTGTATCATTCTCACACCCTTCAAAATTCATTCTAATTGGTTCGATGAACCCAGAGGAAGGTGAGCTGAGGCCTCAGTTATTAGATCGGTTCGGTCTTTGTGTTGACGTAGTAGGCGATAGTAACGTAACTTCAAGAGCAGAAGTTGTTAAACGCAGGCTAAATTACGATTTTGATCCAGAAAATTTCATAGTAAAATATCGCGAGGAAACCGATGCGTTACGCGATAAAATCGTAAGAGCCAGAGATTCACTCTCTAACATCGAAGTAAGTCAGAATATGGTTGAGGTTGCAGCTAATGTGGCGATACATTTCAAAATGGAAGGGCATAGAGCTGACATAACAATGGTAAGGGCCGCTAGAGCGAATGCCGCCTTGGAAGGAAAGAATGCTGTGGACCGTGATGATTTCAGAAATATTGCTCCAATGGTCCTTTCTCACCGCATAAAAAAGAAACCCTTCGAAAAGACCCAGTTCGATAGAGAGGAACTAAAAGAATGCCTTCGGACATATTGAGTCTGCCGTTTTCTGCCATACGCGGTATGGACCTTGCAAAAAAGGCGCTTATGTGCTTAGCAATAGATGATACGATTAAAGGCGTTCTTATCAAAGGGCCACCAGGAACTGCAAAAAGCGTATTGGTACGTTCATTTTCCAAACTAATACCTTATAAGGATTTTATCAATATTCCTTCTAATATTTCTGATGATCAACTTTTTGGAGGACTTGATTTTGAAACGGCAATTAAAGAAGGTCGTGCCGCCGTTTCTGGCGGACTACTAAGTCGTGCAGACGGAAATATCGCTTATGTCGATAACATAAATCTTATGGAAAGTAAGGTCCTGGATTCGTTGTTAGAATGTATAGGATCGGAAAGGGTAATCATTGAACGTGAAGGGGTGTCGTCGGAATATTCTCTTAAAACTTCCATTGTAGCTACGATGGATCCATCTGAGAGGGAACTTCCGGATAGCATTTCTGATAGGTTCGATATTAGCATCACTATTTTTCCTGAAATGGATCTTAAAAACAGAGTCGAAATAATAAATGCTGATGCAGAGCACAAAAAGGATTCTAAAAGATACCAGGAAAAATATTTTAATGAAGATATCAAAATAGTAGAAAAGATTGAAAGAGCCAGATCATTACTTTCTTCTGTTGTTATAGACGAAGATGATATTGAAACGATTGTCACAATATGCAATAAATTGAACATTCGAGGGCACCGAGGAGATATTTCTGCAGCAAAGGTAGCTAGAACCTTGGCGGCTTTAGATGAAAGATCTTCTGTATCAAACGACGACATATCTGACGCACTGGTACTTTCTTTATCTCATAGAAGAGAACAACACTATGAAGAATCCAAAGAAGAGATAATCGATGTTCTTGTTGAAAGTGAAAATGTTAACGAGACCGTAAGTGAAGTATCTCAAGAACTTCTAAATGAATCGATACTCCCATCCAATATCAAGGACATTAAATTAAATATTAATGGGACTGGCACTAATGAATCTTGTAATTCATCCTCAGGTATTACTCGTTATAACTATATCTATGAAAAAACAAAGGATGCTTTAGAAAAGATCGACGAGATAGAGATGTTCCGACTACACGAAATCGCCGGCATAAAGAATAAACGAGCTCTATTATCCAAAAGGAATTCAGGCAGATACAGAGGGTTTAGAATACCTATAGGAAAAACTACTGATCCCGCATTTGACGCAACTATACGCGCGGCGGCACCGTATCAAACAACTAGAAAATCAAATGGACTCAGCATTAAAATTGAGCCGCAGGATATTCGCGAAAAGATACGTACTAGACGTAACTCCTGTTCCTTCATATTTGCTGTTGATGTCAGTGGTTCATTAGTTAGCGGAGGTATGATGAGCATAGTGCAGAATGCCATAAGATCGATGTTGATGGAAGGCTACATCAATAGAGATAGGGCCGCACTCATAACTTTTAGGGAATGGGATGCGGAAATCGCAGTTCCCTTCACACGTTCTGTAGAGCTTATATGCGATACTCTTGAGCTGGCACCTACCGGCGGTTCAACTCCCTTGGCTAAGGCAGTATTACTTTCAAAAGATTACGCCACCAATTATCTTAGAAAGCATTCAGGCGAAAAGTGTTACGTAATAGTCATAACTGATGGATCAGCCACAATGCCAGTCCGTCCGTGTGCTGATGTTATGAGCGAGTTAGACTACATTTGCTCAACCGTAAAGGATCCAAACATAGAATGGACAGTTATAGATTCTAGTGAGATTGATGGTGGAAAAAGAAAAGATCATGCAAAAAAGTTTGCTGATTTTTTAGATGCCAGATATATAGATATTTACGATTTAGATAAATATTGACGTTTTTACTAACGTCGATTGAAATCAAAATTAATGTAATTTTAAGTATGGAAATTTAAAATAGTAAAAATGGTAGCCTCGTGCAGATTCGAACTGCAGTCGCAGGATCCAGAATCCCACATGATTGACCACTACACTACGAGGCTATCAGGTTTCCCCAATGCGGTTATATTTTAATAGTTTTCGTAAAGAAGTACAGGGGCCGAAGCCCCTAGTTAAGTTTACTGGACTGCCTTTTTGACTTTGGCGAATATATCGTCGATAGAACCCTCGCCTAGAATCGTAACAAGTTTCCCGAGGTTATCGTAGTAAGATATCAGCGGCAAGGTGTTCTCTCTGTACACTGCTAGTCTGTTTTTAACGGTTACTTCAGTATCATCATCTCTACAGTAAAGTCCGCATCCGCACTTGTTGCAGGCGTTCTCTTGCTTAGGTGGATTGGATATCAAGTGGTATACTGAGTCACATTCAGGGCAAGTAAGTCTGTTCGTTAATCTGATCATGAGTTCCTCGTCCTTAACGTCAAGATTGATGGCCAGATCGATATCTATCTCTTTGGCCAAGGCGTCGGCTTGCTCTACAGTTCTGGGAAAGCCGTCAAAGATGACTCCTCCTTTGACCTCTGCAATCTTTTCCTTCATCAAGCCTATGATTAGATCATTAGGAACAAGTGAACCGCTGTCCATGAAGCCTTTTGCTTTAACGCCCAGAGGAGTTCCCTTTCGTACTGCTTCGCGAAGCATGTCTCCTGTGGAAAGTCTGGTGTATCCTAGTTCGGTTCCAAGTTTTTCTCCTTGTGTACCTTTACCGCATCCCGGTGGACCTAAAAGAACAATCTTTGATTTCATAAAGGCATGCAATAGCTAATCAGATAAATCGTTTTGTGCAATATCTCACGCACATTTTATAAGTCAGTAGTGAGAATAAGGTTATTGGTGCGTAAAATGGACCGAAGAATATTGGAAAAAATCGAAAAGATTGTAGGTAAGGATGGATATTCCACCGATTCCGCAATTCTTTATACCTATGGCTTCGACGCTTCGATCTATCATCACAATCCTGACGTGGTAATACGGCCGAGGACGACCGAAGAAGTTTCTGAGATCATGAAGATCGCTAACGAAGAACGAATACCCGTAACTCCTAGAGGAGGAGGCACAGGGCTTTGCGGCTCTGCGGTTCCAATCAAAGGCGGTATTGTACTTGCGATGCAGAATATGGATAAGATCAAAAAGGTCAGCGTAGCCGATCTGTGGGTCGAAGTAGAAGCTGGTGTGATTTATGAAGACCTTAACAAAGAACTTGCTAAATATGGGTTCTTTTTCCCTCCTTCTCCTGGTTCAGGAGAGGCGTGTACGATAGGCGGCATGGTTGCTAACAACGCATCCGGAATGAGAGCTGTGAAGTACGGCGCTACAAGAGACGCGGTCCTGGGACTTACATTTGTCAAAGCCGACGGAGAGATTGTATACACTGGAACAAGGACTATCAAAGATTCGTCTGGATATCAGCTGGCACGTTTGCTTTGTGGATCCGAAGGTCAACTCGGAGTTGTCACAGAAGTAATTCTCAAGCTTACTGCCAAGCCGAAGAAGTCGGCTTCCTGTATATGCGCTTTCAATGACGTCATGAGTGCAGGAAAATGTATAACGGATTTGATAGCAAAACCGTTAATTCCATCTTCCTGTGAGATTATGGACTCCCTTGCAATATCTGCAGTCAATAAGGCACGTGGAAACCCGTTGCCCGATTGTAATTCTTTAATTATTGTTGAAGTAGACGGTGAAACAGAAGGTATTGTAGATCGCGATTTAAAAATCATAGAAGAGGTTGCAAGGCAGAACAATGCGATAAGTGTTACAGCCTCTCACGATAAGAAGGAGATAGCAAAATGGACTGACGCAAGGAAGTCCGTAATGTCATCACTTTCGGCGTTAAAGCCAGGATACGTTTCAGTATCTTTAGCAGACGACATGGGCGTTCCTATTTCGAAAGTCCCAGAAGCTATCAATGCGTTCAGAGAAATCGCTGAAAAACATAACGTCATCGTTGCAACATACGGTCATGCATCTGATGGTAATTTACACACTAAGATGATGTTAGATCCTTACAGCAAAGATGACTGGGACCGCGGTATTACTGCAGTTAGCGAGATATTTGAGAAATGTATCGAACTCGGTGGAACTGTAACGGGAGAACACGGTGTTGGAATTGCCAAGGCTATTGATTTCAAGAAGGAAAGGGCAACTAGCCTCAAGACTTACAGAGAGATCAAGAATGCTATGGATCCAAACAACATACTGAACCCCGGTAAGACTTTTGATTTCGAAGGTGATCCTTTGAAGAGTCTTAGGTATCCTTGTAAAGAGTGCCAGTGAAACTATGCGGGTAATTCCCGCGAACCTTTTTTTAATAATATTGTTTTTATAGGCTGATATTGAAATTAAAGTTCTACGTTTACAAGCTATAATCGATACTTTGGATACGTGTCGATTTGACAATGTAATATTAAATGTATTTTTGATCTAAAGTATAGTGCGAATAATAGAACAACTCAATACACATTTTTGTACTACAATCACAAAAATAAAATAAAATCGTTGATGTAGAGATTAGGAAATTTCAACTAAAAAGCATTCGATAAAGTAACATTAGGTCTAAGATTCTTCTAATTGTCGAATTTAAAATACGAACGAAGTACTAAATACATCACAGCACAATGATTTATTATCCTGATAAGACCCGTATGTTTGGTTGCCTGTAAGGTGGCCATTATGGCATACGGGCAACGGACATTCTCTGTTCACTTATCTTATAATATTCGTCGTGGCAATTCTAATATTTCTATAAAATTGACATATTTTTATTATATCTGCCATGTCACGTTATCTTTTTCTTCTAATAAACGTAATCAAACTCAGAAATACTTTTTAATTCAAGATCGGACACATACGGCCGTTTTACGTCCATGAGTCAATGTTAACAATTATTTCAGAATAGTACTCCTAGAGTAAACAGGAATTCTATTCCGCCGGCTGCAATCATAACTATCCAGACTGGCATGCTCCATCGTATTACTTTGGAACCATCTAGTGGCGGTATTGGTATCAAATTGAAGATTGCAAGCATAGCGTTCAGATAAGCGAGGAAACTCAATAAGCTGACAGTCCACATTCCTGTAACGAATTGTAAGCTAACTATGGCTGCAGCACTAATTATTATATTGACCATAGGGCCTGCAGCACTTATTTTACCGTTCTGCTCCTCGTCTATGCGGCCATTGATGTAAACCGCTCCTGGCGCGGCAATAATAAATCCGAATAACGATATCATCAATGACATTAGCAATCCTTTACCAGACATTCTGTATTCTGACCAAGCTCCATATTTTTGGGCAAGGAATTTATGTCCTAGTTCATGAGGTATGAAACTTAACGCCACTAGTGCAAAACAAAGTCCATACCAGATGAGGAAAAACAAAGGAAATCCCTCGAGTCCCCAGTTACTGCGAGTCAAGACAATTGTGAAAGCAAGGGACAAGACCAGCACTGAAATAGTGAGCTCTATGATTTCGCGACGGCTGAATCTGGAACGTCCATAACCTGGTGTGACGTCTATAATGTCATATCTGTCCCTCATAAGCTGAACATTGTCTTATTGTTTATAAATGTGAAGTCCGTTAATCGTCTAGGTAACGTAATGTCCAAGATCAACCCGGCCCATGGAAAAGAAATCAGTTTATGGTGTGACAGTTGTGGCACTCTTCTCCTAGGCACGTCTTGTTCACGTTGCGGTTCTAAGGGTAGATACTTTGAGATAAACAGTCCTGGAGATATACGCCCATGTTTTGCTGAATCGAAAGATATTTTATCGCAAATTTTCAAAGAAACCTTTGGAACATCTGGACCTATAGACGGTAAAGCGGTCTTTTTCAATAAGGTTCCAGGAGAGGACCGTACGGATGAAATCGTAGCCCACGGCGTAGTTCTTGGAATTCTTAGATTTGATATGCGTTTAAACAAATTGCTTGTTGAAGTTAGGCAACCTGGTGCCGATTTCTTCGCGGAAGAGGCAACAAAGAACGTAATATCATTCGCTGGAATGTCCGGCCATCTAAAAGGTAAGAATATACCTGGTTCTAAGATAGGAGAAGTTCTGGGAAATTTCTGTGAAGGTGACTCAGTTATTTTGAAAAAGGCCGGAGGAAAGATTGGACCTGGTATTGCACTGGTTCCAAGTGAAGATATTCAACATGTTGAAAAGGCGGCAAAGATTCGCGATTTTAATCCAGATTTCGAAAGACCCAGATCTCCAAATTCTGGTCGTAGAGAATTTATCGAAGCGAACTCTGAACACATTCATAGAATAACATCTATTGCCGTAGCTGAGATACAGAGGTCTGTACGAGGAACTATTCCAGTAACAGTATCTTTCTCTGGTGGAAAGGATTCGTTGGTAGTATGTTCTCTAACGGAGAAGGCTTTGAGAAAGAAGCCTACATTGATGTTCATCAATACAGGTTTGGAGTTCCCTGAGACTTTAAAATATGTTGACGAATTTGCAAAAGAAGGCGGTTACGATCTTCATATAGCAGACGCTGGCAATGCATTCAAGGAAAACGTAGAGGCATTCGGCCCTCCTGCTAAAGATTTTAGGTGGTGCTGCAAAGTATGCAAGCTCGGGCCGATAACTAAATTGATCGAAGAGAAATTTCCCGAGGGTACGATAACTGTGGAAGGGAATCGATCTCTAGAATCATTCGCTCGTTCCAATACTCCTTTGCTTTCTAAGAATCCTTTCGTACCTAATCAGACCAACGTTAATCCGATTCGTTCATGGAAATCTGCTGATGTTTGGTGTTACATATGGAGCGAGGGCTTGAAGTATAATCCACTTTACGATAGAGATTTTGAGCGTATTGGATGTTATCTTTGCGCTTCATGTTTGTCCAGTGAGTGGAGAAACACCGAGAGGATACATCCCGACCTGTATGAAGAATGGGAAGATTTTCTTTACAAATATGCAAAGAGTCACGAACTTCCGCCTGAATATGTGGACATGGGATTTTGGAGATGGAAGGCGCTGCCACCTAAGATGATTTTACTGGCGGATCAACTAGACCTTCATTTGAAACCAAAAGCAGTCACAGGCATATCGATGAAGATGCTAAAAGGGGCATCAGTATGTGAAGCTGGAGGATATTCTGCAGAAGCTGTGGTTACGTTACCGAGAAACCGTGATTTCTCATACGTAGTAGATGCTCTTAGAATCGTAGGTGAAGTCAAATACTCGCCGGATTTCGAAATAGCTGTTGTTAGAAACAACAAAGGTACTGCGAAAGTCTTCGGTGGAGGGCAGATATCCGTAGTTTCACAGAGCCAGAGGAACGTGGAAAACCTTTTCGAGTCCACTGTTAAGGCTATGGTAAGGGCGATGATGTGTACGTCCTGTGGAATATGCGCGAAAAGTTGTCCCACCAATGCAATAAAGATTGTCGGCGGTATGCGCGTAGATCCTAGAAAATGCAACTCCTGCGGAGCATGTGAAAGATCATGCATGGTAATGCACTACTATGACCGCTTGGTTGACGATGATAAGAGCCAAAATAAAACATCTGGCACTAAGTCTATTAGAAGCAACAAGGGTTATAAGTGACAAATATATGGGCCTATCATGGATCTGACCTTTGGTCTCGCAGCAGTAATAGGCATTGCGCCTGCAATGGTATTGATGTATATCGTGCTTAAGAAATATACATATCCTGCTGTGGAAAAACCATTTTTCAGTGACCCTTCATTTTTCGGACTCTTTGTGGTCGGAATGATATCTGGAACTATTCTATTCGCAGTATACACATATTTCTGGGGTAACGTGATTATTAACGCGATATTGTTTGCAATATTAGAGTGTATGATTGTACTCGTTGTACTGAATCTAAAAAGGTTTCATGGAAAATCTGATACCGTTTTCTATGGATACGGATTAGGCTTAGGATTTGGTGCCACAATGTCCATGGGAATGATATATTTCCTGATGGCTATAGTTACAAGCTCAGGGGAAAGTGTGGATGCCTCAGGTTATATTATACTGATGATAATGGCGATATCTAAGACATTGATCTTAAGTGCCGTTGGTTTAACTATTGGAGAAGGCATTGCAAAACTCAGACTTATGGAATTCACTATGCAGGCCATACTTGTGAATATGGTCTATCAGTTAGTCATGGTTCCATGGTTCATGTATTCTGGCGAATGGTCTGGTTACCTGGCACTTGGATTAGGGTTGGTAATAGCTCTAGCCTATTTCTATAAAACGGCTTTTCTAGATCTTCCTAGGGTTATACGTATGGTACTTAGACAGGAAGGTAAGAAGAGGAACGATATTCCGAAATGATTAGGCTTTATAGCGTCCAGGCTCAGACTCAAATACAATACATTGAGCAATCATCCCCTTAAGGACTTTCTCAGCAGATCGTTCGTCTATTTCTTTAACATCTTCCAATGTGAAAGAACCATGTATTTCCGTCAATCCGTGAGCCAATAATTCCATTCTTTCCTCCATGTTGGAACAACCCTCGTATTTGTATTCGAGAGTGGAAATAGGATCAGCTTCTTCTATGCGTTTTTTGAGCTCTAAATCTTCTTCGGGAGTTTCAAACCCAGTAAGATGGGCGAGGGCATCCCTTACCGCTTTAGCATCGGTATCGCTGTAAAGTTTTCGAGCATTTTTATTTTTTACTGATTTTCCGCAATATGGGCAAACTGATGATTCCGATGAAAGTTCTATTACTCTCAGCCTCCCGCAGGAGCAGGGTGTTACAGCATATCCTTTCATTTATACTCCGTAAAAACAAGTGCTGCTACACAGCATCCATAATTGTCAGCGGGAATTTGTAGTTCCTCAGTTACAAAAGTTATGTCTCCAAGTTCTACATCCCGAATGCGCCCCATTTCTTTCATTTTATGCCCTAGGTCCCTTTTTAAGGCATCCTTGGAGCCATGAAGATGTCCTTCGGCCACATATCCTCCTTTACCGTCTTTGCGCATAACATAAGCGATACCGGCGGAGATAGTCTCACATTCACATCCTCTCATTTGCGCCAATACACAATGAGTAACTGCACCCATGGGCATATCTCTATTTTCTGTGAGATTTGCTCCTATTGGTAATACTGATGATACACAAACAAGGTTCTGTTCGCCTATCTCTGCGCCCATCAAGGCAAGATCAAAAGCATTCAAGGAGGAGATAGGACTAGCGGCCGAACCCGACGTAACAAAAAATTTTGAGGGTATTAGATTCATAGTTCGTACCTATAAGGACCTTTAATTTAACGATTACCCGTATAAATGTTGATCATAGGGTAAGACTTCTGGTGTTGTATCAGCTTCCTGTTCAACGTGAGCTAGTATACGTTTTTCCAGTTCTTCCGCTTCTTTTACCAAAGGAGCTGTATCGAAGTTCTTTAGCTCTGGCACTACTTTAGCAAGTTCTTCGACAACTCTAACTGCAGCTCTAGGGTCTGGCAACTTATCGTCGGCAGGACAGAGGAGTGCTATGATATCCATACCACGTTCTCTACCTTCAAAGAGCATAACTCCAGGCAGTCCTTTTATCATTCCGTTGTTCAGCGACTCAACATCAAAAGATTTTATTATCTCTCTAGCATCAGGAGTACTTCCACATGCGTACATGCGGGCATCCTCTCCGAACCGGGGTATACCTTCGATACAGATTACTTTCTTTATTCCGTATTCTTTGAACATATCGAGCAACTCGTCTGTTAAGGTGTAACATTGCTTTACATTGGGTGCAATCTCTGAGGTAATCACCATCAGGTCACCGCATTCACTATCGTCATCCTGTGCTCTGCAAAAACCATGTACGCGGACTGGCGGATAAGGTTCTCCTTCGATAAGGATGCAATAGGGATTCATGTCCTCGGATGTCATTCCCATTAAAACTGGCATCTTTAGTTCTTTAATTATGTAGCTGCAAACTATAGAGCCTATAAGGCCAACCGTTGGAAAACCGACAATAGCAATGGCATCATTAAGTTCATTCTTGCTGTACTTGATGGTTTTTATTTCCGACATAGTATTAGAATGACCGCTATTCTATTAATCTGTTCCACATCTGGGAGCTCATGACGAAAATAACATTATCCAAGACGGATGCGGGAATCCCGGTTATCACGGACAACATACCAGGCACCCGTAGTGTTGGCTACATGGTGATAGTTCGCACAGGTTCCAGGGACGAGGACAAAAGTGTCCTAGGTATCTCACATCTTCTTGAGCACGTAGTTTTCAGAAGCACAAAGACTCGCACCTCATATCAGATTGCCAAAGAGATGGAAGGTGCAGGCGGTATGCTTAATGCATTTACTGGTAAAGAGACTACGGGATATTTTGGCCTTACGATAAGTGAGACTGCTGACGTTGCAAGAGAGATGGTCTCCGATATTGTTGCAAATCCTCTGATTGGTGATGAGGATACGGAGATGGAGAAGAAAATAGTCCTTCAAGAGCTTAGTATGGTCAAAAACGATCCTGGATCCTATATCTACGACCTAATAGACGAAACCATCTGGAGAGGCCATAAACTGGGACAAGGCCCAGGAGGCAAAGAATCCATCGTGGAGAATCTTACTTACGAAGATCTTAGAACATATTACGCGGATAGGTACGGAGCGCCGAACCTTGCCGTATTCGCAGTAGGAAACGTTAACGAAAAGGAATCGTTGGCATGGGCATCGGAGAAATTCGATGGAATGAACGCGATTACTGCTCCTAAACGTTCTAAGCCTAAGATGCCAAAGCCGAAATATCGGTTCGTATCGAACAAGGCTGATCACTATCAAGTAGCTCTCGGATTTCCATCCTGTGAACCTGCTAATTCTGATATCAAGTATCCTTTGGCTATGCTATCTGCAGTACTTGGATCAGGAACATCATCTAGACTATTTCAAGAAGTAAGGGAGAAGAATGCTCTGGTTTACTCTGTATTTGCGGCGAATGTCCAAGACACAGATGCATCCTACTTGGGTATGTTCATGTCATCTACAGCAGAGAACGTGGAGAAGTCCATTGACGCTACGTCAAAAGTTATACGGACATTCATGAAAGAAGGTCTAGAAACTGGAGAACTTGAACGTTCTAAGAGACTAATAAAGGGTGAACTTATAAGATCTCAAGAATCAACCTCTCGCAGAATGAACAGTGTTGCAAAGGCGTATATGATGTCTGGCGAGCTTTATTCTTTGGAAGATAAACTATCGAAAATCGATGCTGTTACCGAAGAAGAAGTTATGAAGATTGCTGAGCAAGTAATATGTTCAAACACCCTGAATACTGTAATATTGGGAAAGAGTAACAAGAATTTGAAGGAACTGGATGTCAAATTAGATATCTGATCAAGACGACCTAAATTCCGATATTATGTGCAGCACTGCGCTAACTGCATTAGGGACGGATGCCTCAACGGCTGGAGTCATGCATTCACTTAATGTTTGAATGTCGTCAGCTTCAACAGCTACATACATGACCTTTTCCGGCATATTTTCTGGATCCAGTCTATTACCTATAGAAAGAGCAGTAGCAAGATTAATGTCATGTGCTGAGGACGGGACAACGTTACCATCAAAATCGTCTGGATCAAAGATCATTACTGTACCAGGTTCAACACGCCCCGTTTTGATACAGTCTACTATAACGGCAAAGCGGAAACCTTTGATTATTGGTAATATTTCCAATCCTCCTATGGCCTCTTGTCGAGTCTCTATATCGGAAATACCCATATTGCCGATACGTTCGGCTATTTTCAGCCCTACTGCGTCATCGCACATTATCGGGCTTCCTAATCCGATGACGACGGTTGCATCCTTCAATTTGTTTGACATCTTTATCATGGAAGAGTCAAATGATTATTATCATTACGGAAGTGCGTAAGGATTAAAACCGCTTAACAACTGGTAAGGTCGTGGATATCCGTACGAAAACTTATCAGACCATTAACGGAAAGACTGTGACTAACCGTCAGTTAGAGGTACTTTCAGCTGTTGGAACTTCGGGCAGCATGACCTCTGCTGCTTTATCCTTGGGGATTTCGGTACCGGTGGTTCACAAATACATTTCACAAATAGAAGCTGCTGCCGGTACACCTGTAACAATATCTACTCCATCAGGCACTAGTTTAACCGCAATAGGCAAACAGATAGTAGAAAAACACAAGGCTACTGAATTACGATGCCAGGACGATCGAAGATTCACAATATGTTGTAGTCCAGTGACTGAGGATCTAATGATGTCCGTACTATCAGCATTAAAGCTTGTAGATGCAGAGCTTGTAATTTCAGACGATGAGAACAATCTTAGGATGATGAAAGAACATGTTGCAGACTATGCATTGTTAGACGATCCTCTGTATCTCTTTGAGGCTGAAGAGTTCCAGTGGATGGAAGTAGGCTACATGGGTATGGTAATGGTCGACAATGGACCATCTTTCATCAAATATCGATACGGAGCTCAACGAGTGGCATATATGTATCTTGATTCAGAAGATAGAGATTATAAGATTGATTCAGTAACATATTCTCTTCCTGAACTGTTAGGATCTAACAAGAGTTTTTTTATTGATGAATTTCTTTTGATCAGAAAAGGTCTAAGATTGAAAAGTGCTGTGGATCCGAAGATGCTTACACACACCATCAATTCAATATATCGTACAGAAACCCGCACGATATCCAGACTTAATAAGGCCCTAATATCTAGATACATTGAATAAGGGGTTTACCTAAAAGGATAATACATCACCTACTGAGGACTGTTGTATTAAATATAATCAGGATAATCTAGCCTCACAGGTAGTACTCATGGTAACACCAAATGCAGAATTCGCTAAAGAAATGGCTGACGCAGGTTGCGAAGGAGCTAAATTATGCTTCCAGTGCGGAACCTGCACTGCCAGCTGTCCATCCGGTAGACTTACGTCATACAGGATCAGGAAACTAATCAGACAAACTCAACTCGGTCTCAAAGAGGTTATCGTTGAAGGTAACGATCTATGGGATTGTACCACTTGCTACGCATGTGAAGAGAGATGTCCCCGTGACGTTCCGATTGTTGATATAATTATTTCTCTCAGGAACATAGCTGTTGCTGAGGGACATATGTTCGACGGTCACAAAGCCACCGCAAAGTCGTTCTACTCGACTGGACACACTGTTAGTTTTAACGATAAGGTAAAGACTCAGAGGGACGCACTCGGACTATCCGGCATGCCCCCCACAGTTCTCGGTAACTCGAAAGCAATGGAAGATCTGAAAAAGATCTTGGACGCAACAAACTTCAACACAATTGTGGAGTGATTATACATGGCAAAATACGCTTTCTTTTTGGGATGCATCGCACCCCTCAGATACCCTGGTATCGAAAAATCAACAAAGGTAGTATGCGAGAAACTCGGTATCGAGCTCGTAGATTTCACTGACGCAAGCTGCTGTCCTGCACCTGGTGTAATAAGGGCATTCAGCAAAAAGTCCTGGCTCGCTGCTGCAGCAAGAAACCTTGCTCTAGCAGAGAAGATGGGACTCAATATAGTGACCATATGCAACGGATGCTACGGTTCTCTTTTTGACGCTGCTCATGAACTCAACGGTAACCCCGAGAATCTCGCTAAAGTGAACGAGATACTTGGTGAGATAGGAATGGAGTACAAAGGTACCACTGAAGTCTATCATTTCGCTGACATCCTACACAGGGAGATCGGAATTGAAAAGATTAAGGAGAGTATCACACACCCTGTCAACTACAAAGTTGCCACATTCTACGGATGCCACTTCCTTAAACCTAGTAAGAACAAGTCAATCGATGACCCCGAGGACCCTCGTGTTCTAGACGAACTTGTTGAGGCTACTGGTGCACAGAGCATGCCTAGATTACAGAAAATGATGTGCTGTGGAGCTGGCGGAGGACTTAGGTCCGGTCAGGGAGACATCGCATTGAAACATACCAAAAACAACCTAGACAACATGGTCGCAGGCGGCGCAGAGTACATTGTGGACATATGCCCCTTCTGTCACTTACAGTTCGATGTAAGTCAGGGTGAGCTCGGATTTAATCTTCCAGTGCTCCACCTCTCCCAGTTGTACGGTGTTGCAATGGGTATGGATGCGAAAGATCTCGGTATCGACGTACACAAAGTTCCAGTTAAACTTTGAAACCTTTCAAGGGGCTATACGCCCCTCTTTTCTTTTTTTTATTTTTAGTTTTTGCAGTGTAAATTCTGGCAACTTTAATATATAAGCGGTACCAACCTATTTGTAAAATAAATTTACAATAAGGGTAATAAAAAAACACTGGCTACATCTTTATTACACTGAACACAATAAGTTTAATTCTACATAGCTTTTAATACGAATATCGAATAATGCCATTAGTTACAATCCATGGAGATTTCTAATGACAAAAGCTAAGAAAGGAGGTTCTTCACGTAAGGTGAAGGACAAGTGGAAAGCAAAGGAATGGTACAAGGTACGTGCCCCCCGCATGTTCAATGAAATAGAGATAGGGGACACTCCCTCTGCAAATCCAGAGAATCTTATTGGAAGGACATCCGAGGTCACAGTTCAGGACCTTACCGGAGACTTTTCAAAGATGCACATAAAGCTAAACTTCCAAGTCAACGAAGTTGACGGACATGACGCTAAGACAATTTTCACTGGACACGACCTCACAGTAGATTACGTGAGAAGATTGACCCGTAGAAAGAAGACCAAGACCGATCACGTTGTAGATATCATTACAAAGGACGGTTTCGGAATGAGAATAAAGACTATGAATATCGCCGAAAATCGTATCCAGGCCTCGCAGGAAGAGGCTATGAGACGCGCAATTGGGGAATCTATTGTTCAGATGGGCAAAGAGATGACCATGGCCGATATAGTCAAATCGATAATCTCCGGAGACATGGGCAGGAATGTCGCAAAGGCATGCCGCACCATTATCCCCGTCAAGAGGGTCGAAATCCGTAAATCTGAGATCAGATCCCGCGGAACCGAAGAGCCTGATTCCATAATCGAGCAGCCCGTCGAAGAGATAGACGAGTCTGAGGATGAGGCACCCGTCGAGGCACCTGCAGAAGAACCTGCAGAAGAATCCGAGGCAGAAGCTGAGGCTGACGCTGAGGAGCCAGAAGAGGCGGAGTAAAAACGAGGCCTGTGAAAACGGGCCCCGCAAAACTACTTATACACTAATCCAATCAAGGGATAAACCAATTAATGCCGAGGTGGCTCAGCCTGGTGGAGCGTCGGACTCATAGGGTTCTGGTCAACAGACCTCTTCCAGGGAAATCCGAAGGTCCTGGGTTCGAACCCCAGCCTCGGCACTCCTTTCGGAGCCAATATCCAAACAAATTATTGAAAATACTTATCTGAAACAATATTTTTCTTTTCTAAGTTGATTCTAGATTAACGATCAATATCAATATAATTTCATACAATTAAACGTTATTTTCTATTTCAACAAATGAAATTAGTGTACGTTACACTTTTCTGTAACCTTTTATATTCTATCGATGTTGTGTATTAACATGAGGTTAATCATCTATACTGGTAAGGGCGGTGTTGGAAAAACATCCGTTTCAGCTGCCACGGCTCGAAGGTTGGCACAACAGGGATACCGAACATTATTGATGAGCACAGACTCTGCTCATTCTCTTGGTGATTCCCTTGGCGTTGAGCTTCCTTCTCATGTTTATAATCTTGAGAAAAATTTGGACATACTAGAGATTGATATAATTTATGAGATGCAATTTCGTTGGGCTGACATCAGTGATTACGTAACTACATTCCTAACTTCTCAGGGACTTGAGGATCTTTCGGCCGAGGAGATGGCAATTATTCCTGGAATGGAAATGATTGCAGCGTTGTTCTATATTCTTCAGTTCAAAGAAGATGGGGATTATGATGTCATCATCATGGATACTGCTCCCACTGGCGAGACTCTAAAGCTTCTTAGTTTCCCTGATATTTCCAATTGGTATATTGATAGATTCTATACTTTGTTCAAGAGATTGATGGCAATAGCCAGAGTAACCGTTTCGAAGGTAATGGATCTTCCACTACCTAATAAAAAAGTTCTTAACAGTATAGAGGAAATAAAAGATAAGATGTCTGATGTCAAGGCGATATTGGAAGATCCTAAAATGACCACTATCCGTTTGGTCCTTAATCCAGAGCGTATGGTCATAAACGAGACTATGCGTACTTACACATACACCTGTCTTTACAACAAGACTGTAGAATGTTTGATTGTGAATAGAATCTATCCTAAGGAAGGAATGGAAAATGGTTACTTCAAGGACAGGTTAGATGAACAGGATAAATACATGAAGGAAATCGATGACGCTTTCCATCCTCTGAAGATTATGCATGCATACCAGATGCCTACTGAACTTCGTGGTGCTGAGAGTCTCGATCATATGGCAGATATGATATTTGGAACATCAGATCCTTCGGAGGTATATGCCACTGAGAGTCCTATGAGATTCGAATCGAAGGATGGATTCGATCTTCTGATTATGAAGATGCCCTTCGTTAAAAAAGATAAAGTGGAAATGTTCAAAGGCGAGAAAGATACGTTGATCATACACGTTGGCAGTCATAAAAAGACCGTAGCTTTGCCTCTAACCTTGAGGGATTCCGAGGTTGTAAGTGCTGAATTGAAAAACGAAGAGCTTACAGTTAAACTAAAACGTAAGAACGTCGATATCAAGAGCAGGTGACATCATGACAAAAGACAAAGACGATAAATCTGACACTAAATCTGACATAGAAGACTTCATCAGAGAAAACAGAGATATCCTTGAAAATTTGATAAGGCGAGAAAAAGAAGAAGCCGAACAAATCTTCGATAGAGTAAATGATAGAGCACGTAGCCATGTTGAAAAAACCAAAAGAGAATCTCAGAAATCTATTAAGCAGGTCTTTGACGCTATAACAGATCCTGAGATTCAAGGTCATTTCATGAGCTCAGGCTTCGACTTCGTTCTGGGCATCAATGCACTTATGAGGGCTATGCCACAGCCAAAATTCATGAGAGATGACGAATCCGAAGAAGTAAAAGACGTAGAGGTAGAAGTTCCAACTCCTAAGAAGAGAACTACTCCTGTGTCCATTAAGATTGAAACTCCGGAAGACGTACCAACACCAAAGAAGAAACCTGTAACTCGAAGTAGAAAGAAACCTGTAGCCAAAAAGAGCGAAGAGTGAGATGAATATCGAACTTGGTCGTGAGGCCGTAAGAGCTGCGAGACTGGCTGCAGAGGCTGAAACACAAGGGAAAGCGGAAAACCCCAAGTTTTCTAACGGTTTCGAAGAACCTACTGGTGTTTTCGTGACTATATCCCAGTATCCTTCAGGCGACCTGAGAGGATGTATAGGTTATCCTGAACCCGTCCTTCCATTAGGACAGGCCATTGTTTCCGCAGCCCGTTCCGCATGTCATGATTCTAGATTCTCGCCGTTGACTCTAAAGGAGGCTGAAAAATGTGTTTTTGAAGTCACAATTCTCACGCACCCAAAGAAAATAAAGTTTTCTTCCTCTGAAGATCTTCTTAAAAATATCGAGATAGGTCGCGACGGCCTCATACTTTCGTATATGGGTAGGCGAGGTCTACTTCTTCCCCAGGTCCCAGTAGAATGGGGATGGGACAAAGAAGAGTATCTGAGTCATCTATCTGTAAAAGCAGGATTGAGCCAAGATACATGGAAAAAAGAAGGTGTCGTTATCGAAAACTTTCAAGGCAAAATATTCGCTGAAGAATCGCCTAAAGGCGAAGTAATCAGGAAATGATACAATGGTGCCAGAGCTCGTTATAACAGGTAGAGCATTCTTTAAAGGTGAACTAAAAGACACCGAGATAGGGATATCCGATGGAAAAATTGTATATGTAGGGCCGTCTGCTGGAAGAGGCGACCGTCGCATAGATGTGGGAACCAGTCGTATAATATTGCCAGGTGGAATAGATCCACATGTACATTTCAGAGATCCTGGAATGACCCAGAAGGAAAATTTTGGATCAGGTTCAACTGCAGCGATATGCGGCGGAGTAACATGCGTATTGGACATGCCTAATACTAAACCGCCTGCGGTGGACTTAGAATCAATAACGAGTAAGAAAGCTCGGATGAGAAAACGTTCTTACTGTGATTACGGTTTGTTTGCGGCTATTACTAAAAATCATAGGCCTGCAAAGATTGCACATTTGGTTGCGGGATTCAAATTATTTATGGGTTCTACTACGGGAAATATACTCACTAACGATGATGAAGCTATTTCTAAGGCCTCAAAAGACATAATTGCATCTGGAAAGGTTCTAAGTGTACATGCCGAGGATGATGATATGATTCTTCTGGAACACGAATCTAACTGTACGGATCATTTACGTAATCGTCCTGCTTCCGCCGAATCTAACGCAATAAGGCGTCTTTCACATTACAAAGACATGAAAATTAATATATGTCACATAACAACCGCGGAAGGACTGGCACTTGCAAGATCCTATGGTTTTACGACTGAAGTAACACTTCATCATTTGATGTTCGATTCTAATCACGGTTCGGACACGAAGTTCAAAGTTAACCCTCCGTTAAGGGAGCCAGCAGCAAGAGAATCATTATATCAGGCATTCGAGCGCAACGAATTGACGATGTTCGGCAGTGACCATGCACCTCATACCTTGGATGAAAAGACCCAGGAGTTCAATTCCGCACCTAGTGGCATTCCAGGAATTGAAACTACGATGCCGATTCTTATGAACATGGTGCGAAAAGGTTCGTTTTCCTTAGAACGTCTTACTGAGATGTGCTCTGCAGCTCCTGCCAGAGTGTTCGGAATGAACAAAGGCTCCATCGAAGTAGGAAAAGACGCAGATTTAGCAATATTCGATCTTCGCAATACGGAACAAATAAATACGGCGAGACTACACAGCAAGGCTGGGTATAGCCCCTATAGTGGCTGGGACGCGGTTTTCCCAGATATGATGATACTAAGGGGCGAAATACAGCTGCAGGATGGAGAATTCTGCGGAGAGACAATGGGAGAGGACATAATTGGTTGATCTTACAGTAGATTATTCAGAGGTCAGGGGTAAGTCAATAGAATGTTTTCCGGAGTGTGGCATGTGTTGTTTATGTCAACCGGAAGTGCTTCCTGACGAAATTGATTTTTTTAAATCGAATTATCCTAAAAGCGTGGTAAAGACCAGGCCACCAGAATCATACACAGCACTTGCTTTAAAGAAAGGGCGAGGATCTTGCGTATTTCTAAATGGAAGAAAATGTGACGTTTATGTTAATCGTCCAGCATTCTGTAGACAGTTTCCCTTTCATATTTATGCAGGGGAAAAAATCTCTGTTGAACTTGATCTTTCTTGTAGGGGTGCTTGGAGCGGTAAAGGTACAGACGCCGAAACTGAAGCAAAGATCCTGGTAGAGGCGGCTCAATCTAGAATCGTACCAGCTTTCCGTGAATCCAGACAAGTTTATGAAGAATTCTATAAGAATTGTATGAACGCTGGAATAATGGGAGATCCTAATGCTATACGTAGTTCAGTATCAGTTTCATTATCCAAATTTACGGACTATGCGTACTTAGGAAGGATTCTTGATTTGTCCGAATCTTACGATATGATGTCTGTGTTAGAAGTTCATCCTGATCCTGAAGCGGATATGATGGAACTTGATGAAGCGGCTCGTATTGCGGCTCTTGGATCTCTTTCATCTGACGATCCTCTCAGTGTACCAGTTTACTGTGATGATAAATGGAACTGGAACATGTTTATGGCTGAAGGTGACGGCATAGATTGGATGGTTATGGATGACGACGGCGAACTTCATCACAAAGCCTTCGCATCGGCTTCAAAGATACCGTTAAAGCCTATAGAAGAAGGCGGCAGGGATGTTTTGGAACAATACATTTCATTACTAAACCGTAGAGAGAGCTTTTTAGGTAGCGTTTACAGTAACATAGACGCTCTAGGTTACGAAGATTACATGCCGAACGCTTATTACGGTACTGTAGCAGTATCCGTCATCGATCTCCTGTGGAGGGCATCGATGCTCGATTACTTCATGGGTACTGGAATGGGTGCTGAAGGAATCAGAGAAGCAATAATATTCTATGACATGGACCGCTTAGATGCACCGGCGATTGGTGCCTTTATTTGAACTTGCGAAGGCAGTATATGACAAACCTTAAAATAGTAAACCTCTCATGGGATTACTGGTGGCTATGATGATGAAACCATTATCTATCTTAGGAAAGGCGGTAAACAATAACGTTATCGTTGTTCTTAG
>DATESF010000005.1:0-7113 GCA_035271005.1 Candidatus Methanomethylophilaceae archaeon
CAGTCCATGCTCAATCCAACAGTTATCTGAGGCTTGTCCGGCCGATGATCGCGCGAATAACCGACACGGACGATGCCTTTCTGAGGCGCTTCGAAGTACATAGAGGTCCAATCCATGAAAACAGCGTCCATCCTCACACCATATTTCCGTTTCAGAACATCGCCCAGATAGGATACGATCGCGTTACTGTTCCTTCCCAGACGCTCGACGGTGCGGTATACGGATCTGGGCGCGTTAGCGCCCAGGCCGTATTCCTCACGAACCATATCGTCACTGAGAACACGACCCAAGCGGTTCACCGAAAGACCCGTCATCTCCACCGAATTAGCAACTAAGCAATCGTCTCCGCGGCAACGTAGTTGCTTTGAGATCGTTTTAATCCATCACGAAAAACATCCAGTCCTGTTTCCTTGAACACAGAATCCGCAAGCACTTTGTTTCCTGCGGTCATAGTAACGTTATCGTTCGGTTTCGGTATCTTTGCGTAAAATCTTCTCTTTTTGCGAGACATATCATCATTTCCCGCCAAACAATAACCGTTTTGAACCGCAAACTTAAAGGATTCGAAACCAATGAAGAATACGGCTTTTTGGCTGGTTCTTGTTTTGCGACGATACATAGCTGAAAAGCCACTTCTACTTATCGCCAGTGACCGGACTCTTTAAGAAAAATGATTTAGAATTTTACTCACATCAATCCTCTAAGTGTCAAACTCGGGTTTTACCTCCAGGCCAATATTCTATGTTGATTCATAATTCGCATCAGGCCCTGTTGAGTTCAGGCGGGCAAGCTAAATCGGATAGACAACATCACAATAAATTACTATTGCGGTAAATTGTAAAACCAATCGTATTCATCTTTAACGAGAAATTAAAGACTTGAGGCTTTTCCATTTCCACTCATGGATCTCATCATCAGAGCGAGCACCTCTGGGAGGCTTCACATCTCCCTTTTTATAACCCTTCAATAAAAAATACGGTTTCTCCTCTTCCTGAGTTATGGACATCTCTGCACTAACGCCCGATGCGGCATCTGTGTGGTGTCCACATATGAAAATTACAATATCACTTTGCTTTATATTTTCCCTAGCAGCGACTTTCCATTTTGAGTCTATTGTTTCCTTTATGGAGACATCAACTATGTTGAATGGCGAGTCTTTATCCTTCGCTTGCGCTATCAATGAGTTCTTTATCTTTAGGTCGTTATCATAATCAAAACTGATAAATGCTCTACATTTCACCATTCATATCCTTCCTTCATTTGCTAATTTCCAATAATGTTTGCCAAGAAGGGTCAATTTGCATGAACCATTTTTCATCGCTTCCTCATACATATGTTCGTGTGTCGAAGGCGCTACCAGTCCTACCCTCTCCATTTTCTGTAATGTCTTAAATTTTGAGACATTCTCTTCGATTGAATCGCTATTTGTAAATTCATAAGTCGTATCCAATTGGAAGCTATTATCTGGACGCCTAAATAATATAGAAATTTTTCTCAATTCTGATCTTTCAATAGGAGGGTGTACCTTTCTTATGCAAATAAATCTCTCGATGTTTGTTTTAAACACAGGTCTTTGTTCATACAAAGATAGAGATTGATCAATATAAGAATATAAACTGCCTGGAGATATTTGACCTAAAATGTTCGATGCTCCGCCTCGTAAACCGTCAGTCAACAATGATGTAAATAATCCGTTGCCATTTTCCTCCTTCGCCACCTCCTCCTCTGTGCACGCAGTGAGATAGGTTGTACCGTCAGGAATGAGCGTTTTACCAGCAAATAAAGTATTATTACCAATACATCCAGAATGACAACAGTCCAAAATAACTATCTTGTTGCGTGATCTAGAGTTGCCTACTATTTTTGATAAATCATCCATAGATAGACCATCGTCGCCCTCTGTGCAGTCTGGCGTCAAGATATATCCCCCATATTCATCAATGTGACCATGCCCTGCAAAGTAGAAGATGGTATTTTCCACATTCGAAGAGAAAAGCATCTCTAATTCTTTTTTTAAAATCGCTCTATCGATTGCTGTCTTTTTGGATAATAGTGTTTTCACATTGAAATTTGGTGTACTGTCTTCATTCTTAGATAATAAGTCTGAAACGGATTGGGCATCATTTTCACAACCTGATAGATCGCCAATAATTCCATAGCAATCTATCCCTACCGACAAAGCTTTGCCAATTTCATCAGTCATTTAATCAACTCTTAACTTGAGATATAAAGAACACTCAATAATAAAGAATCTCTGTTAATCTACATTATAGACCGAGTCTAATAACATATAGGCTGCGATTATTACACATCGAGGATTCTGTCCATACGATAGTAGGTCACGAAATTTAATTAGTTTGTGACTCGAGGTTGAAACCTGGAAGTTAGGCATAATAGAGAAATTCAGATTTCAATTCTTACATCTAGTTTTTTTAATTCAGACTTAAACAAAGAGATATTACGATTCATGTTAAGTCTATTGGTGTCAAACTCCGATTCTTACCGCTGAAAGCCGTAAGTGGAAACGAGAACTTGATTTGCGAAACGATATATTTCAGCGTGAGCAGGATCTATTATCTGTCGTAAGTGTCAAACTCTATTACAAAATCAAAAAATATGTAAAAATTTCAACCCACCATTCGTCACTGTGCAAGGCAATTATGTACGTCGTCAAAGAGGATAGATATACCAACAATATGCGGTCGACGAAATATAGATCATAATTTTTTGAAGTCAAAATGATCATCACATAGACTTGTAAAGATTGGTTATTGATACATTAGCGTTAATCAAAACTTCTTTTATGAAGTTAATGAGTAGAAGAATACGATTCATTCCTATTAGTCTTTATTAGGGGACGAATCATTGAAAATCCACAAATGTATGGACCTCACAGTTTTAGCTCCTGATAGCCTTAACTATGGAATCAGTGTTCCATTTGACAACATAGTCCGCAGCATCTTTGACAACCGTGGATGTTCTTTCTGAACCATAAGGTTCGACTGCTATGATCTTCTTTGGATTCTCAAAATGATTTTTAGCGATATCGATTTCGATGTTAATCCATTTGCTATATGTCGCATATACTCCAGCGAGAATAATAACACAACTTGTTGGTGAGATTTTATCAACGATGGCCTTTTTTAGTTCTCTGTCTGAGCTGGAGTTTACCGGATTGTTGAAAGGCACTGAATAGTCACGATACTCGAAATTTGGTTTATTATTGAGCAATTTGACAAGTTTTTCGTACCCGTCGGAATAGGCCCAAGAGTGACTAATGAATATATTATACATAATTCTTTAACTACATTCAGTATATTAATGCTAATGGTAGCAGAAGTATTATTTTTGAAACTGGAGGATAAGCATGAATGGTCGTAAGGCACTCGTGGTAGGCATTGATGATTATCCTGGCAGTAGGCTTTATGGTTGTGTTTCAGATGCAAATATAATAGCCAAACTCTTGGAAAAAAACTATGATGGGACTCCTAATTTTGATGTTGTACTGAAAACAGATATAGAAACCAAGGCCGAATTGATGAAAGCAATCAAAGAAACATTCAAATCCGATGTTGATTGTGCGCTCTTTTTCTTCTCAGGCCATGGATTTGTAGATTCCGTATCCGGTTATATTGTCACACCTGACTATGTAGAAGGAGACATGGGATTATCTATGAGCGAAATAACTAAGATCGTCAATGTTTCAAAATGCAAAAATCGTATAGTGATCTTGGATTGTTGCCACTCCGGTAATATGGGAAATATGGATACGGGTGAAATTACTACAATCAAGGAAGGCGTAACGATTCTATCCGCATGTAGATCCGGAGAATATGCAATAGAATTTGATGGCAGGGGATTATTTACCTCGCTGCTTTCCAATGCATTGGAGGGCGAGGCTTCAACCCTAATGGGAGACGTGACGCCGGGTGCCATATATGCACTAGTAGATCGGTCACTGGGCCCATGGGATCAAAGACCTGTTTTTAAGACGAATGTATCAAGTTTCATATCTCTTCGGAAAACATCGCCACCAATATCAAGAGATGTACTATCAAAGATTACGGATTATTTTGCCACTCCAGACCATCAATATATTTTGAATCCTTCCTTTGAATACACAAACCACCCGGAGGAGAAACATGAATTGAAAGAACCATATGCAAATGAAGATAATGTGAAAAAATTCAAAGATTTGCAGATTATGGCATCTGCAGGTTTGGTAAAGCCTGTTGATGAAAATTATATGTATTATGCTGCGATGAAATCAAAGAGTTGTAAATTAACTGTTGTCGGGCACCACTATTGGAGTCTTGTGAAGAATAAGAGAATATGATGGATGGAAAAATGTCTGTTCCAGCGTAGGAGGCGCCCGAACATGCGTATTGGACGGTTTCTAACTGTTGAAAACCGTAAGTGGAAACGAAAACTCGACTTGCGAAACGATACTTTTAGCGCAAGCGAAATTGATCGTCCGTCATAAGCTTCAAACTCTGGATTAATTCAATTAAGTTATCACATTAATTAATCATGATGTATCGTCTCTCTGTAATACTTCAACACATCGACAGATAGGATCCATATAGCAAACAGAATCACGGAGATCGGTTCAACCAAGGCTATGGGGGTAATTGCTAGCAACACGACAGCGATTCCTAGGATAATCCAGGTGAACATGCTCATGAACATCTTTTTTTCATTTACCGCATATGATGCGTAAACGACCAATACGATAGCCATCGTCAAGAAGAATGTTACTGCGAAGAAACTGTGCATTCTTCCAAAATCCATTGTGAAGACGCCGACGCCGACCAACAAGATACCGGCCAGTTGTAAGATGTAGTAAACATACCTGTGTATTTTATTTGTGGTAGTCGAAACCTCAAATATCCCATATAAAGTAAGACAGAACCCTGCACCCACACATCCAACTAGGAACCAATATTTTGCGACGGTGTCCGAGATACCGAGCTCACTCATCGTAGCTACGCCGAATTCCCAGGAAGGGTCCGCAAGGGCTGCAGCTATCCAACATACGGCAAAGAAGACCATGCCGAACCATATCACGTATGATGAACGCCTGATACTGGAAAGCTTCATGATTACTAATTGTTCTCTTCGGGTTTAATCCATTGCATTTCACTAACTCCATCCTTTAAATCCATATTAATAAATGCAATATCCCAATCACATCAAGTCCGCCTAAATGGTTGAACGATGGTCCTGTGAGCATCGGTCGTGTCGTCGTCAAGGATAGCATAGACCTTGTTCAGAGCGGGCGCCCCGTCAGGCTGAACGAGTTCGACATAGGGTGCACCAAGGACATTTACCTTGTAGTATCCGTAGGCGTAAGAACCGCCGTCAAAGCTGTTGTAGACGGTCTGGGTGACAATATACTCCCCGGTCTCGACATAGGTGTGCCTCGGGTTCCATTCGGTGCTTACGGGAGAGCCGTCGCCGAAGTCCCACTCGACGCTTTGAGCGTCCGAACCTGCGAAAACAAACTGTAACGTCACTCCCCAGAAGTCGCCTTGATCCTCGATATACGCATCATCGGGGACCTCGGCCGCCAGTGCCGTAGGCATCATCAGTGCTATCACCATGAGGGATGCAATCATTGCCGCAGAGCCTACGGCAATGGTTGTTCTCCTGACCTTACACAACATATGTGGTCACTCCTGTGTCGGGTGAGTTGGTCGGTACGAGGACTGAGTAGATAGTGAAGGCAACCGTCAGGTTGGCGGTCTCGCCATAGCTGGACGTTGCAGTCAGATAGATCGTTTGTAATCCCATCCCTGTGGGAGATCCTGTTACCTTACCCGTCGATGAATTAAGAGCGAGTCCGGCAGGAAGCGTCTTACCTGATGCGACTGCCCAGGTGACGGTTCCCATGCTGGTGGCCGAGGGAGTCATATTGACCGTACCGCCGGTAACTATGTTGGCCTGGTTACCGGATACGGATAGGTTACCGGATATGTTGAACAGGATAGGTATGTCGACGGTCTGTGTGGGGTTAGTGGTGGTTGCACGCAGAGTTACCTGATACTTACTACCGGCCGATGCCGAGGCAGGAATGTTGACCGTCACAGTCTTACCGGAAATGGTCGCCCAGTTACCGCCGGTGCCGGTGGTCCCTTCCCCTTGTGAGAAGATCGTCACCGTGGGATTGAGATCGGCAGGGAAAGTAGGTGTGTATGTGTATTTCATTCCAGGAGCAATAGTTATCTCCGTTGCGGATGCGGCGTAGGCATCGTCAAAATTGGACATGAGTAATGCCCCACCTCCTGCGAACAGGAGGGATACGGCGACTATGGCCATGATTTTAGTATTCGTTTTAGACATAGATGATAGGTCCGACTTCTCAATCTAACGTTGAAAGGTCAAAACATCATCGTGTATGTTCAATTTAAATAACATTTTACGATTGTTAACCAAAAGGTATGAAATTGATTTTTAAACTAAGTTGATAGGGTTGGACCGTGTCAGAACAAGTGGATACGTACAAAAAACTGTTCAAAGAAATAATCTATGAAATGGGTCACAGCGTCATTATGATATGATGATCGGCGACTCTCGATCCCAACCTCTACCTAGATACTGGTTTTGGAAGAATATGCCTTAAATTTTGCATTGTGTGGGCCATATCATTGCATCAATGGCAGTCCACTCTGTGCCTCCTCCAGTCCGAGGTGCGGGATATCTTCCAGTTAGACCTTGTACCGCCGTCAGCCGTCAATCTCCTGCAACCTGGAGTGGACGATTGGCATGAATTGACTGATGACAGTCTCCATGAACTCCCTGTCCTGGAACAGCCTCACGAAGAACTCCTCGTTCTGGACATATCGATAGGAGGCAGCGTTTTCGAACCTCTCCTTGAATATCGTCGCGAAGGTATCGATGTTGTTCTCTTTCGCGAATGCCACGAGCATGGGATCGGAACCCATGTCGTTGACGATCTGCTGTAGGACCTTGTCCATCTCTGTGAATTCGGTGCCGAAGCGTTCGTTTATCTTTTCTACGGCCTCGGACAAGCTACATTCCTCCTCGTTCTTGGACCTGGTGCCGCCTACTGGAGGCATCAAGGCATCTGCCTCCGAGCCCAGTTCGATGGAT
>DATESF010000006.1:0-4477 GCA_035271005.1 Candidatus Methanomethylophilaceae archaeon
CCATCGTAAGAAAAGTTTAAGACGTGAATCATATCACGAGGCTCTACCAGCTCTTTGAATCCTGCGATTTGATATCTTTTTCGCATGATTCCGTTTTGGTCGGTTATCCATTGGATAGATACGTGGCTTGTGGGAATATAAGTCAGCTGGAGCACTCTTAGTTTTTCATCTCGCTCAATGTAAGCGTACCCGTTGCCAGTCAAGAGAACAGAGGACATGAGTGTTTTGAAGAAAACAAACCGTGTCATGTTCTCATTTGGCTCTAAATCGAGAATCGAATAAACGGGATGTTCTTTATATTCTCTCTTAAAGCCGTCCTTGTCTAATGCGTATGTCTTGAGCGGTAAAACAGCAACACTATCAGATATTAAGTCAACACATCGGTAGACAGTTGATAATAACATCGGTTTACTCCGACTTAACAAAGGCGAAACAGGGTTGCTTCCTGAATACGTCCATGCAGGTATGCGTGAAATTTCTTTTCTTGACGCTTTTCTGATTTCGAAATTGAATCCAAATAGGTTCATATAATGTTTTTTATACTAACCAAAAAAGTGTCGGACACTTAATAGAAATCTCCGTATCGAGGGGAGGAAAGATAAACACCAAGCGCCTGAAGCATGGCGATTACACCATCTATTTTTTTTTCTTCAAATTGTTTGCTTGGTTTGGTATTGCCGTTCCTGTCACGTGCCATAGTTACGTTACGGAAGCAATGGCGGTTAATCCTGTTATTATCTATTACGGCTTTACCTGATAAAATTATTCTTTCCATTTCTTTAGTCGGTCGATTGAAATTGCCTAATACTTGGGAATAGGGTTCCATCGGTAGACCTTTCTCCTCTGCGTTGATTGTGAATTGAGTTGCATTCCAACTGTCATAGGCTATCTTCTGAATATAGACCTTATTCTTAACGTCCATGATATCGTTTAAAATATAGTCGTAGTCAGTGACGTTGCCGGGAGTGATTGTAATAAGACCTTGTCTCCTCCATTCTCCATAGAGTTGTTTAAATCGATTCTCCGTCAAGGCAGCTTCAGGGAGGTAGTATTTTACTTTGAAATAAAGTTTATCTGGCATTGGGAACATAAATGCTGCACAAGTTAAGTCACTGGTGCTTGATAGGTCAATGCCCATATAACAGTCCTTTCCCTTTACTTCATCGAAATCGAATGCTTCCGTAGCATTGAGAATATAATCATCAGGAATCCATACTTCTTCCGCATCACACCAGATGTTGATGCTCTTAGTCTTTACACCGACTTCTTCGGATGATGAGTTGACGGCTTTCTGAACCATATCTCTAATGTACTTGGGCTTTACAGTGATGCCTAAATTTGGATTACTTTTAATCCAAACATTCTCATCTTTCCAATCGTCATTTTCATCTAATGTATAAATGATACTGAAAAGGGAATAATCTTCTTTCACTCCTTTCAGAACTTCTATGCAAGTAGTGCGCATCTCATAACATGGTCCTAACTTGTCAAATCCTGCGGTAGTGATGATTACTTGCATGGGATTTTCACGCATTCCCTGACCTGATTGGAGTACGTCTTTAAGCATGGTATCCTTGGCGGCATGGTATTCGTCCAAAAGGAACATGGATGGGTTTGGTCCGTCTAACTTTGTCGCATCGGCTGCAATGACCTTTAAAATGCTTAGGGTTTTATCGAAAGTGATACTATCCCGATAGACCTTTAAAAGTTGACTTTTCCTGTCAATAGTCTTAGAAAAGTTCTTGCACATAGTGTATGCAATCTTCGCTTGGTCTCGGCTGTTTGCAGCTAAATAAACCTCTGCTGCGGCTTCTCCGTCCGCGATTTCATGATAAAGACTTAATCCTGCGGCAAGGGCGGTTTTTCCCTGCTTGCGTGCCATCTCAATGTAAACGGAGGTAACAACTCGCTCTACTGTTTCTTTCCACTTGAAACCGTATATGGCAGCGATAATAAACTGTTCCCAAGGCTCTAATATGAATCTGTTTCCTGCGTGCTTCCCTGTGAAGTGCTTCAATAGTCTGAAAAATGATATAACTTTGTCTACCGACTTTTCAGAAAAATAAAATCTATCATCTGCCTTCATTGCCTGAAAGCGATTGACTGCATCCTTTACATATTGGCAAGAAACTTGATTCCCGGACAGAACGTCCTCGATATATTTATTCCATTTCTTCATCTATATTGTCTCCTCTTAAGAACATCATAATCTCGTTATCTTCGTCAACCTCTGGCGTCATGACTTTGATCCTCTCACGTGACTTGACAGTTAAACCATATTCTTTCATAAATGCTAATACTTGAGCATAATAGTTTTTAGCGAGTTTAGCTGCCGGATTGATAGTTGGGTTCATCCTCTTGTCATAAAGGATAGGACCGTGCTTTAAAAGTTCCTTTGATGCCTTAATGTACATATCATAAGAAACCATTAGCATGTGCATGGCACCTTCATCACAATCTTCTATTGCTCCTACTTCTGCAAGCTTGGCAATTACTACGGTTATGAAGTTCCTAGCTTCATCCGATAGCCCTTCTGGGTAAACTATATCCATTTCTTAAGGTTTCATTAAATGTTTATTCAAAATTCTCTGGGTCTAAATTAGAGAGAGCAAATGTTACTGCTGATGCGTTCGGTCCGATGTGTTTCTTGGTTACGGTTTTCTGAACGATAACGACCTTATCTTCCGGTCCTTCAACATATATGGTTTTTTCTTCCTTGGAATAATATCCCTTTATAAGCTTGGCAAGAGATTTTTTTGCCTCAATGTTGATATTGTCCAAATAATCTTTGATAGCGCCTTTATAGGCTTTCGCAAATTCATCATCTTCCTGCATCCAATTCTTTAAGGTCTGCCATGTTATGCCGTGCTTCTTGCATACCATTGTTTTGGTAGGGTTTAGCTTCCGAACCAAATTAATAATACTTGCTTTTATTTCTTCATTCTTCTTCATTTGCCAAAACTATTTATACCATCAAAAAAATCTCTGTAAAATTGATACAAGCCTTTGTCAATGGTGATACATCCATTCTCTGTTCTCGGGTTTGTGGTTATATTGGCGCTGCTTTCTATCGCAAAAGGGAACTTGCTTCCATATCCTGCGTATATCTTGCTGTGGTTCTTGAATATTGCCATCCTCCCGCATTCGTGTCTTTCAAATAAATCTTTCATCATCTCGTATTCTACCCGGTACGTGCTCGGGAATATTTCCCCAAGATATGCGTCCATCTTCTTAATCTTTCCTGCCTTAATCCATTCGTCTATCTGCAAGATATCTTCTGCGGCCATATACCATGTTGAGAAAAGAAGATAGTCTAAGTCTTGTTGTCTAAGCACGGTCTTTAAGAAGGAAAGGGAATCTACATCTCCTCCTGTGATGAAGTGATAAGAGTGTCCCATCTTGTAGTCGAAGTCTACTACATCGAGAAGTTGAGTTTCTGAAAAGGCTCTCCTATAAAGATACTTATTTGAAAGTTCAATACAAGCAGTCTTTCGCCTCCGTGAACCGGTACGATCGTCCACCTTTTTCATGTTCTGTTTATCTTCTTTCGGATTGAAGAATTTTGCGCCTGATAGGTTGTTCCATTTATTCATAAGTCACCAATTTTAATAATATATTTTTGAAATCATAAAATTCAAAAAACACCTCTTGTGTGAAGTCGGGTGGGTTGAGGTTTCCCGTCGGTCATCCTTTAAAAAAAAGACCCCCTCCCCCTCCCCCTCACGCCTTTATTATCAACCTTTAAAGTGTCGGACACTTGAATTATGTACATACTGGTGGCACTTCTTACATAGGCTCATGAGGTTGTCATAGTCATAGGCTAAGTGTAGTCTGGTATCTCTGTCGTTGGCGCTCATGAATGATGTGATGTGATGGATATCTTCGGCTACTGTTATTTTGTTTTCTTTCAAGCACATCTCACACAAAGGGCTACAAGCAAACTTCCATGCTCGTAGCCTTCTCCACCTTTCGGAGTTGTATATCTTCCTACGTTCGGCATCATAGTGATTGCCGTCTGTGTTATTCTTCTTCTTTGGCTTGTAAATACTCGGCATATGGTATCGTCTTTATGTTATATGAATCGTGTATGGTCTGGTACTCAATCATCTTGTATCTATGTACGAAGTGTTCGACCAAAGATTCGTCTGTGTTGCATTTCAGCGATTCCTTATCTTGTATGACAAAGAGTATGGTGTCCTGAAATATATCTTCATAGCTACGTGATTCATAGCATCCGTGCTGCTTGTGGCAGATAGCCCGTAGCTTATCATAGTTACGAGCTATTGCCGATGCAACATGAGGATAGTGTTTGGTTTTCTTATATCGGTTTCTCATTTATGATTATATTACCTGCATCATCTAAGATGGCATTGATTCCTTTCATTATTAACGTCCTGATAACTACTGACCTCTTTGTGTTTGTTTTAGTTGCTATCTCGTCAAGTAACATAAGTGTTCTTGCATCAAATCTGATTGA
>DATESF010000007.1:0-3768 GCA_035271005.1 Candidatus Methanomethylophilaceae archaeon
ATATACCATTTAGAAGCTTTGATACATGAATCAGTACCGTAAGGATTCATAGGATTAGGATCTGCTAATAAATTCTCTACGCCGACTACGAAAGATGTTAAATTAGAACCGAAGCTCCAATTATCCAATGATCGTATACAAACAAAACCCCCGTCCTCCGGTGTCATAATATTTGGATGAAATATCTGAGTCTTCCATATCGCCCTCGGGCGTTCAAAAGGATAATCTTCTGAAAGTATCAGATCGAATTGATGCCCTCTTGCGATCTCTTTTTCAGACGCACGAGCAGAAGAATTTATTAAAGATATGCTTAGCATAATAGGGAATTTAACATCTTCTGGCACATTAGATATTGAAAGTTCTAAATAAGCATTAAGATCGTCTATCTCATTGTTTATTCTCTTTACTAAAATGGGTTTTACAAGACCCATTATCTTCCGCCTTCAGGGTCCGGGATCATCTCGATTACGTCACCGTCAGATATATTGGCCTCATCTACCGTGCGAGAACCTATCAGCAGCTTTGATCCTTTCCTTAGTACGAAAGCACCTACGCCTTCACCCCAGTAATCTGCTGCTGCGTCTATGATATCCGACATTTTCTCATGGGGCTCGAGTTCCATACGTATGGATGACCCAGCTGCCGTGTTTACAACTGTTACCTTTATAGTCATATTTTTTTCTCCTCGTGATTAGGACACTCTTTATCGATATCTAGTGTGACCGTGTCCATGGTCCCTTTCGTTCCATCATAAAATGTTATGTCCCTGGCACATAGATCGCTTCTCTTAGAAACAATCTTTACAGCCTCTCGTACCTGCATAGCAGAGACGATGGAAGTAGTAGTTATCTCGCCTGCAGTATACGGAACAAAAACATGTGAGCCGCCGGTGCATGAAAATCTTAAATCTGCGGTTCTTGCATGACTGTTGTTCGTGGCACATTGTAAACAAGGCCCGTTAGGAAGAACTACCTGTACTTTACCGAACATTCCGTCAGTAGCACCGTCTACGTACGGTATTTTATGATAGATCGAATGTGAATTAGTATGCAATCTCGCCGTTACATTATCCAGACAACCTAAGACGAGATCATAATCCCAATCTTTAATGTCCTGGATCTTCGACGTTATTGCTTTGATTTTTGATTTAGAAGAAAGCTCTGAAGCTCGACGTGCCAGAACTTGAGATTTCATTAATCCGTTGTCGTTTTCACGGAAAAGAACACATCTACTGAGATTAGAGTTAACGATGTGGTCCATATCAACAACAGTAATATCAGAAAAACCTGCTAGAACCATGCATTTTACTGCTTCGTTCCCTAGGGCACCTGCGCCGACCACAAGACACTTCGAATTATTGATAAGGTCCATATCGATCCAATCGATACGCCTCATTCTGTCGAACCTGTCTGCGTCAGGCGCGTCAGTTCTCATTAACAGGGGTAAACGTAACAAAGAATAAAAATAATTCTATTCAACAACATAAAATCCAGACCTAAGTTTACATTTATTCGAAGAATACGCTGATTGGACTTCGTTTTTATAGGATTTAAAAAACTTATAGAAGTAAATCGTTGATTCGGGAAATACGTATTGTGTAACAAATTACTTTTTCATAAAACAGGAATTATGATACGTTTAAAACATGCTGGCACCTGATGACACATGTCCTGTCCACAATATACGGTAACTTTTTCCTTTATTGAATTACGAAGTGCATTCTCCCAATCTGGCACATCTATTACCGAATATATCAAAACGATATCGTTACCTTTTATTTCATTCATGAAAAACTTCTGTAAATCTTCAGGTACGTTTTTAACATACACTAGATTTGCATCTGAACGTTGACGAATTAAGAAATTTGCTATAGCGTCCATGAGTTGAACACGTCCCATGCGCCTTGCGCCAGTCAGAATTATTTCATCCTCTGAATCAACAAATGATTTTAATCGATGATCGTGAACAAAAAAGATCTCATCGTATTGGTTCATCGTATCTCGATAATGACATCACGTTTTAAACCTAAGTCTGACGCGACTTCTAAAGCCTTCATCAAAGCACAAGGGATAGGGCAAGCAGTATGAGGAATTGTATCGTTGGCTGCTATGTAAACATCACATTCTGAAAATTTAGCGACAAGATTTTTTATAGGGTCCAAAGGCCCCAATGAGGCTGCTAATTCACGTACACTTGTACATTCGCTCTCAATTTCGAACACAACATTACAATCATCATCCATGGTCGCCTTGATTTTCGTCTTAAGTCTACATGCTCCCGGCTGAACATCTATGTTGCATTCGCTCATAAAAATTCAAATTGTTCATTGAAGTTATAGATTTATCCTTAAAAATATACTATATTCATCAAAGGGTTATGGTAAAGTGGGACTGTCCGGATTTGAACCGGAGTCAATGGCTCCCAAAGCCACAAGTATACCAAGCTAACCCACAGTCCCTACATATCGGGAATGCTGTTACATTAATAATCATATCGTTTTATTTCTCACTTATCTTCGGGCTAAAGCATATGCTTTTATCCGAACATGTCAATGTTCAAATGGAGGCTTTACTCTGAAATATACCATTACAGGAGATAATCTGCAGTTCGTTAACATAGAACTGCAACCAGAAGAGGAGATACGTGCCACTCCAGGCAATATGAAATACATGAGTGGAAACATGCGTATGGAAACTCGCATGGAAGGTGGCCTATTCAAGGGATTGAAACGATCTATCGCAGGAGAATCTTTTTTCCTCGTTACGTTCAAAACCGAGGGAGGCTCAGGACTTATTGGTCTAGGTGGTGACGCCCCAGGTAAAATAATCGACCTTAACGTGGTACCAGGAAAGAACTGGATTCTTCAACGTTCAGCATACATCGCATCACAGCCTTCAGTAACAGTAGACTTAGCTTTCCAAAAGAAGCTCGGTAGCATGTTCTTTGGTGGCGAAGGTCTGATTCTTCAGAAGATTAGCGGTAGTGGGGTTGCATGGGGTTCCGCATGTGGAGATTTTAATGTAGTAGATCTAAAACCAGGAGAGGTTTACAAGGTCTCAACCGCCAACGCTGTTGGATGGGAAGAATCCGTATCATTCGATATAGCCGCAGTTGGAGGAATTAAAAACGCATTATTCGGAGGAGAAGGTCTGTTCGTTACAACCTTGACAGGTCCTGGAAAGATAATCATACAGTCGATGACCCTTTCAGATCTTGCAAAATCATTGATACCTTTCCTTCCAAAACCGAGCTGAGGTAATTAAGATGACACCAAATATGGAAAGAGAAAAAACTTGGCCTTCGGCCTTGATGTTAGTATTGCTAGGAATAGGAGTGATTGCGCTAATAGCACTGGTCGTTTATGCTCTTATGATGCCAGGCGTGTTGGAATCAATTCTTAACATCGCCATAATTGTTATTATTGCTATAATCGCAGTAATAATCATAATCTACGCATTAATGGCCATACTCGCAATCCCTATGTACGCTTACAAGGGCGAATTGTATCAGAAGGACGTTTCCTACAATCTTGACGATGTTAAATCTGTTAAGGAAAAGAATTCTGAAGACGAGGACGAGTGAAACTTTAAGCCGTTCTGCTTAGACAGGACGGCGTTTTTTTATTTCTTCTATTAACGAACGTATTGCTTTACCTCTATGAGATATTGAGTTTTTCTCATCCAAAGATAATTCTGCAAGGGTTCTTTCACTATCACAAGTAAATATTGGATCATAGCCAAATCCTTCTGAGCCGTGTTCCCCTTCGGT
>DATESF010000008.1:0-2478 GCA_035271005.1 Candidatus Methanomethylophilaceae archaeon
GTCCATGTATCATCTGGAACTACCGGTAATCCTACCATTGTTGGATACACACAACAGGATCTTGAAGATTGGGCAGAATCGCTGAACAGAGGTATGACTTCTTTCGGAATGAATAAAGACGATATGCTACAGAACTTCCACGGCTATGGTTTGTTCACCGGCGGTCTTGGAGTTCACTACGCAGCAGAACGCATGGGCGTTACTGTACTTCCTATAGGCACCGGTAATACTGAAAGGCAGATCAAAATGATGCAGGATCTTCCTATTACTACGTTTGCTGGCACTCCTTCATATATGTTCCATATAGCGGACGTATGTGACAAAAAGAATGTCGACATACGAAAAGACACAAAGGTAAAATATGCCATCGCAGGAGGAGAACCCTGGTCAGAAAGTATGAGGCAGAAGCTTCAGGAAAGGACTGGAATAAAGGTTCATAACTGCTATGGTGCCAGTGAGTTCTACGGTCCTATGTTCCTTGAGTGCGAAAAGCAGTCGGGCCTTCATATATGGGCTGATTTAGCTTACATTGAGATTCTTGATGAGAACGGAGAACCTTGCGCTGACGGCGAGAGAGGCGAGATGGTTGTAACAATGCTCAAAAAGGAAGCTTTTCCATTAATTCGTTACAAGATCGGCGACATATCAGCAATAACTTGGGAAAAATGTGAGTGCGGACGTACACATCCGAGACTTATGCGCATTTCTGGACGTACAGACGATATGCTTATTGTACGCGGCGTTAACGTATTCCCGTCACAGATTGAAGGCGTAATAGGCGAATTTGATTTCCTCGCGCCGTTCTACAAGATAACGTTAACCAATGAGAATTTCATGGACAACATAATCGTGGAAGTAGAGATAGCCGAAGACGCATTAACTGAAGATACAGTCTCGATAGATCGCATGACACGTTCTGTATCAACCCGTCTAAAAGACATTCTTAACATTTCAGCGACGGTTCGTATTGTGTTACCTGGCACTCTTGAAAGATTCGAAGGTAAGGGAAAACACGTTAACGATATGCGTAAATATGAATGATTATTCTGTTATACGTTTAATGAAGTCTTTCATCTTCTCTATGTATAGAGGTCTGTTGATCTCATCCTTATCTGCATAGGGTACAGCGAAAGAAGAAAGATAGGTCATATGATAGTATTCGCACATGTCCAACATACCTGCCACTGCATAAGATCCAACAAATTCATCATCGCCCATAGTCATTACTAAAGCGACCTTTTTACCGTTCATGGAATCGTACATACAATGCAAACGTTCCAAAAATGCCTTTGTACATGCAGTAAATTGCCACATATAGATGGGGCTGGCTATTATCAGTAACTCTGATTTTTTAATGACTGGATAAATATCATCCATGTCGTCATCGATAGCACATTCACCATCGTTACCCTCTTGCTCACAGACGCCGCAGTTACTACAACCACTAAGTTCTTTATCAAAAAGGGTTATGAGATTCACGTCGCATCCAACACTTTCTAATCCTGGAATTAGATTTTTAATAACTTCGGAGGTGTATCCGTTTTCCCTCGGAGTTCCACTAAGAATAGTTACTTTCATATGTGTTCCAAAAACAAAATAATCGTCTGTATTGATAATCGTTTGTAATCATTCTGAACTGATTATATTACCGTTCCTTGAAACAATATGAACTGTTAGAGGAATATTTTTACCGCTCTTTTGAAGAGCGCTTTTGACAGCGTTAGTAGTTCCACCACAACACGGGACTTCCATTCTCACAACAGTTATAGATTTGATATCGTTGTTTTTAAAGATCTCTGAGAGCTTATCGCTATAATCTGTAGAATCAAGTTTAGGGCATCCTACTAATGTTATGCGACCTTTGATAAATCTCTCGTGAAAATCTTTCATTGCAAAAGCGGTGCAGTCCCCTGCTATAAGCAGATGGCTACTGTTGAACCATGGTGCATTAACAGGTGCCAATTTAATCTGTATCGGCCACTGAGACAGTTCTCCTCCCTTTGAGATATCGTTATCAAAAGATATCATAGCAGGTCTATCTGCACAATCACATGGAACAATTTGTTCAAGATTTTCTACAAAAGCCGGAGCATCTCTCATTTCAAAAGAGATAGCGTCCTGAGGACAAGCAGGAAGACAGTTACCTAATCCGTCACAGTAATCTTCGCGAACAAGCTTAGCCTTACCGTCTACAATCGCCAGGGCGCCTTCCTGGCAGGCATCTACGCACAATCCGCATCCAATACACTTCTCTTCATCGATCTTGATCATTTGCCTTTTCATGAACATTAATTGTTTGAAGAGTATACATATATTAAGTATGCAAAAAGAAACGTTGTAGAATAGTGCGGGGGATGGGATTCGAACCCATGAATCACTAAGAACAGGATCCTAAGTCCTGCGCCGTTGACCTGGCTTGGCAACCCCCGCTTAAGATGGTGTATATCTGACTTGTTCTTATTATTTGTCATTAGTTAC
>DATESF010000009.1:0-4021 GCA_035271005.1 Candidatus Methanomethylophilaceae archaeon
TGCTCCTGCAACGATACTTGCATTTCCGAACTTGCCTTTTTCCATTAGACTCAACGCCAATATCTCCATTGCACCAACGTGAGATGGATCCACACGTAAAGCTTTAGACGAAAATGCGCCAGCAGGTTTTGTGTTACCTATGACGTGCATAACATACGCTGTTATGGCATTAGCATTAGCAGAATTCTTGTTGACTTTCAAAAGACTGCGAACGAACTTGACGGCTTCTTTATCGCGTCCAGAAGAAATCAATGTAGCGCATCTTGAACGTAGAACACCGTAATTTCCTGGTGCTTCTTGATATAAGGTGTCAGATAACTTCATCGCCTCTTCATATCTGCCCATTGAACTGTATGAATCTACAGCTAATATTTTATCAGAAAGATTTTGCGCCTTAATTTTATTTATTACATCAATTGATTCACTAAAGAGACCGATAATGTTGAGCGAAAGCGCGTATTCCCTTAGAGCCACGTCACTTTTTTCAATGTCGGCCAATAAGTCTACCGCTAAATCAGCCCTTCCAAGACCTCTCATGGCCTGAGCGATTGGAAATATATCCCCTTGGTAATCTGAAAGATCCTCATAAAGGTCGTAAAGGACCTCTTCGGATGCTACGCCTCTTCCAATAACCAGTAAAGTAGAAGCACATTGTATCCGTAAAAACGGATCTTTAGAAGATAATGCAATCTCTTTAAGCATCATCTCTGCCACGTCGATCTGTCCCGCAGCGATTACTTTTCGGACTTCGAAGAATACGTTTTTATCTTCCATTGAATCGCAAGAGTAATTACATGAAAATAAAGATAACCCTTAAAATCGGCATAGTGCACTTAAAATATACTCATGGGCATTCAGATACAAGATGAAGGTCAAGTCAATAACTGTTTACGGACTCCTGTATGATTGCGACTGCAATTTAGATTTTAGTTCGGGCCCTCTTACTTTTGTATATTCTAGAAACGGATTTGGAAAAACGACAGTACTTAGAGCTCTTGTTTCTACCATGAAAGGAGAGTTCGATGTCTTAAAGAACCTGCCTTTCAAAAGGATGGACATCAATTTTACTAATGATGTAAATATAATAGTCGAAAATTACGAAGAACTTAAAATACAAATACAAAAGAACGAGCTTGAACAGCCTATAGGTGATGCAGAGCTTCGAAAACTTTTCCAAGTTACTTATATTCCACCGGAGAGACAAACCGTCAGAAGAAAGGACGGACACCTAGTTCCTGCAGTTATCGTATATGCTACGGAACTCAGAGATCGAATAAGATATGCTAAAGAGAATAGCCAACTTATTAAGCCAGAAGAAGAAAAACGTCCTGATTTATCAGACGGAGAGTTAGTATTCTTATTCAAAGACTTGAAAGCCAAACTAGACTTTATGAAAGATGCAGGACTAGAACCTGATACTCCTTCGTCGTTACGATTCCCCCCAACTCACAGCGACCTTGCTAAAAAAAGAGAGGAATATCAAGATCTAGCTTACGGCCTTGACGATTACATAGAAAGAACGTATCCGTTATCGGAGTCCGTTGTTGTCTTCAAAGATATTCTAAATGAAATGTTTCACAGAAAAACTATGATTATAAACGAAAAGGATCATCTTGTTTTCAGATTAGATAATGGAGAAGATCTTCCACTTAGCGCATTGTCATCTGGTGAAAGGAATGTAGTCATAATTATGTACCGCCTACTTTTCCAAACGGCGGAAGGATCTATAGCCGTCATCGACGAACCTGAGAATTCATTGCACATCGAATGGCAACAAAAATTAAGTAACACCTTTTTAGATATTGCAAGATTGAGGAATCTGCAGTTTATAGTTGCGACTCATTCGCCTCAAATAATCCACGATAAGTGGGACGTTGCAAGAGAACTGAGAGATATAAATGCGGAACTCACTGACACCGACGGACATTGCGAATGAAATTTCTATGCTAATATCGTCCAGCGGGGACACTGTATTAGCAGTCGAGGGAATAACAGATAGCCGGCTTTACAGCAAGTTCAGTGATGACGATAATGTAAAAGTGGTCATAGGTCATTCCAAAAGCAACGTACGGAAGGCTGTGGACGAGTGTTGGCACAACCGCAATATAAATTCTGTCGTTGGCATAGTGGACGCAGATCTTGATAGGATACAGGGCAAGAAACGTACTCCTCCAATTTTTCAGACGGATTACCGGGATCTTGAGATCATGATGATGTCAAGCCCTGCTCTATACGATATTCTTATCGAGTATGCGGACATAGAATTACTAGAATCTTTTACATCCAAATACGGCCCAGTATTCGATGCAGTAATTTCAGCTTGTTATCCTATTGGACTCTTGATGCATATTTCTGAGAAATATAAACTAAGTCTATGTTTCAAAAACTTAGATTTTAATAATTTCATTGATAGAAAGAGTCTTCGAATAGATGAGAAAAGACTTGTAAATGATATTATAAGCTGTACTGTTAACCCGAGAATCAACAAGAAAAAACTTTTAGATATTCTATCGGACGAGAGTTCTATAGACCATGACCTAGCAGATTATGCTCGAGGGCATGATGCCGTAGATGTTTTGCTTATAGCCCTGAGATATACCTTCGGTTCATTCAACTGTAAGAACATACAGAGCGGTGAACTCTCAGGATCATTAAGACTAGCTTTCAGTGACCATTACTTCGCAGGCACCAATCTTTATGATAAAACCGATAAGTGGTCTAAGAAGAAATGTTTCAAGCTTTGGTCACTCAACGTTCATCTCTGATCTTATGATACCTTGAGACGTTTCAGTTATTTTCTGCACTCTGCGTTCGCTTTCTTCTAGAATCTTTTTGCAATGATCCCTAAGCACAGTGGCACGTTCATACACTTTTAGACTTTCATCTAAATCTAACGTTCCATCTTCAAGCTTTTTTACAAGTTCTTCGAGAGTCGATATAGATTCTTCAAAGCTCATTTTCTCTATGTCTTCATTCATTGTTATTCACCTTTTTTACTTCCGCTTCAGCACTTCCGTCGCGGAACCTTACATCTATCATAGATCCTTCCGAAAGCAAACGTGCAGACGTTAGCGTTCTTCCTTGTGAGTCGGTCACATAACTGTAACCTCTTTTTAGTACTCCCAAGGGGTTGAGAGCATCTGACCTCTTATCTAGAGAGTCCATTTTTGATATTGCGTCTCTAATGCGACGGTCAATAGCCATAGTTAAACGTCCGGATATGGAATTCATATGCTCGTTCAAAGATGCTACTGTGCGCATAGCAGCAGCAGGAGATATCTTAGATTCGACTGAATTAAAACGAGATCTCATTATCTGCACTGATGATCTTAAAGCCGAATCAGCACGATCGGAAAGTTGTCCTGTTCGTATTTCTAACATTGCCAGTCTTTCATACTGTCTTGTAGGATCTAATTTAGATGATATCAAATCCATACGTGAATGCATTAATTTAGTAACATGTATCAAAGCTCTATTCGCCCTGATTCCAATACTGTCTATCTGCTTGATAATCTCTCTTTTATCACGAAGTGCCAGTTCTGCCGCTCCAGTAGGCGTTGGTGCTCTAACGTCAGCAACAAAATCAGCTATCGTAAAATCAGATTCATGTCCTACAGCGGATATTATCGGTACTTTTGAGGCCACTATTGCCCTAGCAACAATTTCCTCGTTAAACGCCCATAGGTCCTCTATGGAACCTCCTCCTCTTCCGACAATTATGACGTCAACGTTCTCACGGTTCAACAGTTCTATTCCTTTAACGATAGAGGCTGCAGCACCTTCGCCTTGTACCTGTGCAGGCGCTAGAAGTATGTTCACTGGAAACAACTTTCCTGATGTGGAAACAATATCGTGTATAACTGCTCCACTTTCTGACGTGACGACTCCAATTGTTTTAGGATACGTAGGAAGACTTCTCTTACGAGAGGTTTCAAAAAGTCCTTCTGCCTCCAACTTCTTTCTGAGTTTCTCGTACTCTTGAAAAAGATTGCCTATGCCTGATCGCTGCATAGTCTCTACA
>DATESF010000010.1:0-4162 GCA_035271005.1 Candidatus Methanomethylophilaceae archaeon
ACTCAGTATACGTAATAATCGGGACTGCTGCATTAACGGCTGTCCTCGGTCTGATAAGGGCCGAAAGATCTACAAGCAATAAAGAAAAAAGGAGAAGATGATTTCATTGATAATAAGGCAAATGTCCGAATTAGACTTCTCTCGAGTATATTCTATTATGTTGAGATCTCTTGATGAATATTTTGCTCCTGAAGTATTATCTTATTTTATGGCACAATGGCCGAAAGGTCAACTTGTAGCATGCACATATTCAGGTGAGATCGTAGGTTTCATTTGTGGTTCAAATCTTGGACCTGATCGGGTAGGCGTTGCACTCTTCGCCGTAGAGTATGAAAAACGAAGTCAAGGAATTGGAACTAGGCTTCTTTCTGATTTGAAGCATTATGCTTACGCCAAAGGTGCACATACCGTTCAGTTAGAAGTTCGTATAGAGAACGCTAAGGCCATTAAATTCTATACGTCTAGAGGATTTATCGTCACAGAGACGCTATCATCATTCTACAATAACAACGGTGATGCAATCAGGATGATTGGATTAACTACTAAAAATTCTTGATATTTTATAATCTTCGTTTCGACCGAAATCTATAATATATCATATTCCGTTTCGGTACTAGAGGTAAAATATGCAAAAAGAAGATTTTGAATTTGAAGATGATTGCTGTTGCAATTTTGAAAGCTATGAAGAGGAAAGAATTCCTCTCATAGGCGAGTACGCACCTGCATTCGAAGCGAACACTACTCAGGGGCCGATTAACTACCCGAGTGACTACAAGGGAAAATGGACTATTTTGTTCTCTCACCCTGCTGATTTCACTCCTGTGTGTTCCACTGAGTTTATGACCTTTGCAGCTATGGCTGGAGATTTTAAGAAACTCAACACTGAACTTATCGGTTTGTCTGTAGATTCAATTCACTCTCACATTGCGTGGCTTAGGGCCCTTTGTCCGATGGAATGGGGACCTCACAAAAAAGGTGAAGAGATACCCTTCCCTCTTATTGAGGATGTTAGCATGAATGTTGCTAGCAAGTATGGTATGATCCACGATAAGACCTCAACAGCTGCAGTTCGTGCAACGTTCATTGTTGATCCCGAGGGAATAATCAGAACTATACTCTACTATCCAGCAAGCACTGGACGCAACATGGAAGAGATCAAGAGAATCATTATCGCTTTGCAGAAGGCAGATTCTGATCATTGTGCTACTCCTGCCAACTGGATGCCTGGTGACGATGTAATTATTCCACCGCCGGGAACCTGTGGCGCAGCAAAGGACCGTATGGATGAAGTAGAGAGATCTAAGGATGAACTCTATTCTTACGACTGGTTCTTGACCTTCCGTAAAGAAAAGAAGTAAAATTATTTAGGGGCAAAAGCCCCATTTTTATTTTTTTAAAAAGTTTAGTAAAAAGTTTGTGTTCAGTTGAACATACTATCGTCAACAATGTGATCGTTCTCAAAATAATATTGAGAAGTCTCTTTCTGAGAACTAGATACATCTTGGGAAAGACCTTTTGTGTATGAACCGTAACGTATCTTGATCTGCTCTTCAGCAGTTATCGCACGCTTCAATGCTTTGCGTACATGCTCAGCTGTGATAATGTCTTCATTGTTCATTACAGCAATGTCTCCCGCTGCACGTATGAGCCCGCCCATCTCTCTGAGTCTAAGTGTCAACGAATTAGCTTGACCGTCTACCTTGGCTCTGCGACGTCCTTCTTTGATGAACTCTTCAACTGCCGGTATGTCGGCATGTGGAATACGTCCATCTTTCTGAATTTCTTGAGCGACGAACTGCGCATACTTAGTGCGGTTCTCGTCGTCGTCTGACATTGCGATGTCAACGAGTACCTCGTATCCGTTTCCAATTATGCGTGAACGTAGTGGGGACAATATCTTTTCGATATCCTGGATATTGCACGCCGCAACTAAAATAAAGTCACAGGGTACAGCATCTACCTTGACACTCGCTCCAGCAGACTGGGGGTTGTGTCCAGATATTGGAAATGCCTTATCTTGCATAGCCGTGAGGATATACCTTTGAAGATTTCCAATATGGGATATTTCGTCGATGAACAGAACACCTTGATGGGCTTCATGTATCGCTCCTGCGACCACTCTTTGATAAGATGGTGATCCGAGCTTTTCATGTCCTCCATAAGGGTCATGTAGAACGTCACCTAGTAGTTCGGTTTCTGATGAACCGGTAGCCATTACGAATGGGTTACGAACTAACTTGACGAGAACTTTCTTGTTCTTGGTCCCTTGAAGTTTACTTCTTTTTTCAAGTGACTTCTGATCAAGCATTCTGACCTGTTCGCCTGCTCTTTCAAAGACTACGGTTTCTTCAGTACCGTCGGCAAGTGTACGAGTGGTATTCACACGATCTTTACCGGCCATTGATTGTTGTCCGCCGAAGGATTCCATTAAGCTTCCAAAAAGATCGGCAAACTGTGCATTGGTGTTCATGCCAATCTTACTGGTTTGACAACCTGGGCATATGAGTTCCTCTGGATCTGAATATGCTCCACAGTTTTTACAACGGAAACCTAATCTTTCAGCAACGTTAGGGGGAGTATTCTTCGGATCGAGGAGCTTACCACCGGTCTCGGCGGTAATGTCTTCTTCTCTTTGAACTTCCGATTCATCAACTACTTCTAACAACGGCCTCTCACTGTTCTCAGGATTTTTTACAATCCTAATCTCGTGAGTGGGAACTGGAAGGTTCATCGACAAAGCCTGAGCTATCATCGACTTACCAGTTCCTGGAGGCCCTACTAGAAGGAGGTTCCTTCTTTGTTTTGCAGCGATCTTAGCCATTTCTATGGCTTTATTCTGTCCTAATACCCGGTCCAACGGGTCTATAGGAAGCTGTATTTCGTCGGTCGAAGATAGCTTCGAGACATCGCTCCATGTTTTTATGAGCTTTTTTTTAGTCATTTGTGGCCTCAGTAGAAATCGTCCTTTGCCCAAAGAATCATGTCTACAGGCAATTTGGATACCTTTCCTTTACGAGTGGCTACGATAGTGCCTATTTTTTTCTCATCGCATACGTTGACTATTCTCTGTGAGATTACACCGTCAAACACAATCGAATCGACGCCTTCACCTTCTTCTTTAAGAGTGTCGGCAAGGCTCTTGACTGCAATTTCTTTGATGATGTTCTTCTCAGCATCGAGTAGTTTAGCGTTGTGAGTAGATGCCATTTCAGCGAGCATGTCTCTGTAAATGATCTGTTCATCAGTAAGAGTCTTTTCAGCGCGTTTTGTAGTTCTTTTAGCGCGAAGAGTCCTAGTAGGTTTTTCTTCTTCTACAACTTTCTTCTCTACTGCAGGTACTGATTCTTTCACAGGTTCGTCTTTATGTTCGACCTCGGGTTTTTCATCAGTTTCCTTTTTCTTGAACCTGTCAACCGCCTCGGTATTGAATCTTTCTTTTCTCTGTTGCTGTATGCGATCATCTGCAGGACGGATGTTCTGTCTGCGTTCTTGTTCTTTGGGTTGTTCTCTTTTGGGCTTAGGGGCCTCTTCTTCCTCAGAATGATGTTCGTTTGAAATATGGTTCATATCCATATATTGTTCAGCAGGAATCTTATTACGAAGGCATTTTACAAGCTGTTTCTGTGTAAGTTCTTCTACTTCCTGTGCACGAGGTGCTCGAGCTACGAAGTCAACCTCAGCAACCTGGAAAAGTTCCTTAAGAATTAGTTCTCCGCCCCTGTCTCCATCAACGAAAGCAGTAACGACTCTTTCTCTAGAGAGGTCTTGTACGGTTTTCGGAATGTTTGTACCTTCTACGGCTATTGCATTCTTAATTCCGGATTTCAGGCAGTTGATAACATCTGATCTTCCTTCAACGATTATGATTGCTTCTGAATCCTTTACGTTGGGGCCAGCAGGACATTTGTCTTTACCGTATGATATTATTTCCTCAATCTGCAGAGTCTTTCTGATATCTTCAATAAGATCGGAACTTGTGCCCTTGGACTGTACAATTAATTCTTGTAAAAGTTCTCTGGCACGTCCTGCGACTTTTTCCCTCTTGGATATTCTGACATCTTCGATGCTAATAACCTTGATAGAAGCTTTACAGGGACCTACGCGGTCAACGGTCTCAAGAGCTGAAGCCAATAGAACGGTTTCAACCTGATCAAGACTAGAG
>DATESF010000011.1:0-38563 GCA_035271005.1 Candidatus Methanomethylophilaceae archaeon
TACCATAGGGCGTGTCGCGGCGTAGATCGAAATCGAGTCCACAGCCTCTCATTGCTGGTCCGGTAATACCGAGGTTAGCACACTGTTCACGTGTAAGATAGCTTATGCCTCTCATTCTTGAAACATATATGGAACTATCATCGATCATCTCGATAATGTCCCAAAGTCTCTTTTTGAATAGATCAGTAACCCTTGGTAAATCTCTGTCGAACAATTCAGTAGTATCGTTCCTTACACCGCCTATACGCGGGTAGTTAGTAGTCATTCTCTGACCACAAAGCCTTACGTTAAGATCAAGCCAGTACTCTCTTTCCCTCATTGCCCAAAGGAATATGGTAAGGTTTCCTAAATCGGTACCTACTGCAGCCAACCACATAAGATGTGACTGGATACGGCATATTTCGTCTGCGATTATCCTTATGTATTCGGCCTTCTCTGGCACTTCTATATCGAGAGCCTTCTCGACTGTCATACAGTAAAGATGCGCGTATGTCATCGATGCAGAATAACAAAGACGGTCGGCCATCGGAATTATCTTCGGATATGACCTGTTCTCTGTTTCCTTTTCCCAGCCACGATGTAAATAACCGATAACTGGTTCAGCATCTGTAACGATTTCTCCATCGACTTTGATCTTCAAAGTCCAAAGTCCATGGGAGAAGGGATGCTGCGGACCCATGTAGATCCACATCTCATCCGTATCGTAATTCGTTTTTCCAATCCTCTCTTCTGGAGGTGAATCAAATGTATCGATTGTATTTTCGACTACCATTACTCCTGCCCCCTTAATTTATATGATTTTCTGAACGGGAAAAAGTTGTAAGTATCCGGAGTAAGGAGCCTTTCAAGTTTCGGGTGTCCATCAAAAATTATTCCGAATAGCTCGTAGGTTTCCCTCTCGTGCCAGTTGGCGCCTTCCCACACAAGTGCTATAGAAGGTACATGAAGATCGTCAAGCGGAAGCTTGGCAGTCAATTCTATATTGATTCCCGTGTGATAATTAGTAAGAATGTAGATAACTTCCATGTGTTCAATCATATCTAAACCCATGACTATTGAGCAGTGCTCAAAAGTTAGATTGTCACTGATATAATTGCAGATGTCGAAAACATCGTTTTTATCCAGCAGTTCTACAATTATACGATCTGCTTCATATCTTAACACATTGATTTTTCCGTCAAACTTTGTATTGAGAAGAATTTTAATCTCGTTAAGCGTAGGTTTCTGATAAATTGCTTCAGCATCCATGTTTAGTCCTCCAGGAATACTCCTCTAGCGAAATAGTCGCCGATTTTGTTCTGAAGTAGCATGAATCCGTCAATCATTGCGTCAGGCTTAACAGGACATCCGGGAATGAATATGTCTATCGGAACTATCTGATCTGCACCCTGTACACAATTGTACGAGTCATACCAAGGACCTCCGGAAATAGCACATTCTCCCATAGCCACTACCCACTTAGGGCTAGGCATCTGTTCGTAAAGACGTCTGATACTCGGACGTACTTTCTTGCTGATCCATCCGTTAAGCAGAAGAATATCAGTCTGCCTAGGAGATGATCGGTAAATGATACCGAGACGTTCGGCATCGTGCCTAGGGGCAGAAGCTGCAGCCATTTCAAGAGCACAACATGCAAGTCCCCAGTGCAACGGATGCATTGAGTTCTTCATAGCCCACGTCCAGACGGGGCCAGTTAACTTGTCAACAGACTTTTTTGTTCCAGCGCTCAACAGATCGTTGATAACCGCAGTGGACCAGTCCATAAACTCACCAGCGCTCATAGCGATGGCGTGTGGGTACATGCTCATATCCATATTTTTTCCTCCTTCTTCAAAGCGTAGCAAAGTCCCAAGACCATTACGGCTAGGAACACCATCATCCACATGCGAGCCATGGTTGAAAGACCGGAAAATCCTAGAGTCCAGACCATCAAGAAGGTCGCAACCAGGTCAAAGACCACGAAAATAATAGCAAAAGCGTAGTGCTGGAACCTAAACTGGACGTGTGCATCCCCTATAGGTTCAGACCCACATTCGTAGGTCGTTTCCATCCACTCTGTAGTTTTCGTAGGCCTGATAAACCTAGAGACATACCACGCCAAAGGCGCGAATCCGAGACAAACGACAGCGAGTATCGTCAACGGAATGTATTCTACTATCAGTGACATTAGGGCGTTGCCAAGCTTTGAAAGTATATAACAATTGAGTAATTTTCTCCCTGTATAACGCGAGATATTAATGCGAGCGCGGGAACAAGTTATATTATATTACCCAGTTCCGTAAATTATGACGGTTAAAATCGGTTTTATCGGCACAGGGCGTATGGCCTCTGCAATGATAGGCGGAGTGCTTACTAGTGGACTATATGCCAGTGAAGAAGTTATAGGTTGTGCTCCGAGTGAAGAGACCCGAGATAGGATTTCTTCAAAATTCGGCATCGTAATGTACAAAACTGCGGCGGAAGTTGCAAAACTTACCGACTTTCTAGTTTTAGGTGTAAAACCCATTCAAGTTCATTCGGTTTTCGCCGAAGATGGACTTGAACTCGGAAGTTCGCATTTGATAACAAGCATTGTTGCAGGCGTTAAGATCTCAACTTTAGAGTCATATGTGCCAGATGCTAAAATAGTGCGAGTTATGCCCAATCATTGTTGCCTTGTAAACACCGGAGCTGCGGGATTTTCCCGGGGCTCCAAGGCCACAGAAGATGACGTTGCTAAAGTCAACGCTGTACTATCCTCTTCTGGCCTAGCTGTAGAAGTAGACGAGAAAGACATGGATGCAGTTACAGGATTAGCTGGAAGTTCCCCTGCGTTTATGTACATGATAATAGACGCTATGGCCGATGCAGGAGAGATGTATGGAGTCTCACGGGAGAAATCTGTAGAACTCGCTGCTCAATCGATGCTTGGAGCCGCAAGGATGATTCTATACACAGGTGAATCCCCGAAACAGTTGATGGATAACGTATGCTCACCAGGAGGCACCACTGTAGAAGGCTTGCGCGTCCTTGAAGAACATGACGTAAGAGGTGCGTTCATCGCCGCTGTAAAAGCAAGTGTTGAAAGATCACGCGAAATGGCGAAGGAATGATCGTCCTCGCGCGCTCGCGTTAATAAGATATGAATTATGAGCGCTTCATGGGAAGAAGTAGTCCCTTTAACATCCTTGGAGCGCTCCACCATATCGGCCTTGTTTTCCAAAGAAGGTCACTCTTCTCGGCGATGGTGGAGTCCATCATCTCCATTCCCTTTTCTTTGATTCCCCAAAGAAGCCTCTCCCGTTCATCCTCATCCTGAATCGTCATGATGTCATCGACCTCGTGCATAAGCGAACGAGCCATCTCTGTTCTTTCAGTTCTGTTCTTCATTTGAGATTCAGATATTCTGCCAGCTTCGAATTCGCATTGTGCCAGTACATTGGCTGCATCATAAGATGTCTCTGCGATAACATCACGAGACATCAACTCCGTCTCGTAGGAAAGAGTGAGTTTCCACGATGGCTTGTCCAAAAGCAAGCGGTGTTCCTCTAGTGTCCTAGCAAAGAACGTATATCCCCATTTTTCAGGATTTTCGAAAGCCATGCTACCAGGATCAACGAATGGAGAGAACGGCGAGTTGTAAATGAATAAAGGATCGTCTTTATCTACTAAGGACCAAAGCTCTTTAGAGGCTCTGGCACTGTTTAGGGCAGACTCACTTGATTGGAATGGAAGTCCCGTCATATAGAACAAATCCATACGTTCGCATCCTCCTTCGAACGCATTTGTTACAGTTTTTTTGATTTCTTCGTTAGAATAACCTTTACCTAAGGGGAACCGAACACTCTCATCATGAGAATCTGGCGAGAACTCTATAGTATAGCCGCCGTCGAAAGCGTGATCTAAGGATTTGAAAAATTCAGCGCTAGCACTATTGAAAAGTTCTATGACAACGTGATTCTTTATTCCACGTTCCTTGACGGATTTCAAGAAACGTTCAGCATAGTCCTTTCCTTTCTGCCTTATGTCACCAACAACGAATACAGGAGCCTTCATGTAACTCTCTATAGACTCTAAGTCTTCAGCGAGTTTCTCGGGACTTCTAAACGCTGGCTTTTGACGACATACTACTTTAGAATTAGCAAAATGTGAACCGCCACATTCGACACAGTTCAAAGAACATCCTCTAACAGAAAGTGCCATAGTAAGAGGATCTGAATCCCATCCTGCCCATGGAAGTGAACTTTTGATGTCCATTGTTTTGATGGCACTCTTTATCATGGTTCCATAATCGAATATTATGTCATCCAAAGAGTCAGGAACGTAAGTAACTCCATTGTTGTTTATCTTACCGTCCTTGTCTTTCCATATTAGATTTGGAACTTCTGAAAGGTCTCCACCAGATTCCAAGACCTGCATCAACTTTACCGTAGGTATCTCGGTACTATCGCCGCGCATTACTAGATCGATCTCTGGACGTCGAATAACCTCATCCCAGAAATAGGAGGTTGTTAAACCACCCAACTCAATTATTGAATTGGGATGATATTTCTTTATTAATTTAGCGATTTCAAATACTCCATGTGCATGGGGCATCCAATGAAGATCGATGAAGTACACTTTGGAATCCATCTTCCTAATGACTTTTTCAACATCGTACTTATCGTCCATAAGCATGCGAACCGCTAAATTCACAATCTTTGTTTTGAACCCAGCCTTCTGAAGGTGGGCGCTAATTGTCATGAACCCTATAGGGTACATTTCAAACACAGGTGACGATGGTATGACGTCACTTATGGGACCATAAAATATAGGTTTTTTTCTAAAATCGTAAACACTTGGTGCATGTATTAGTACTGCATCATAGCCTGACATAATTCACTCTCCGAACCGCCTTCCGCGTTGTTGATACGTCCGTATGGCCCGCAGGAAATCTATGTGCCTGAAACCTGGCCAGTAAACGTCTGTAAAATAAAGTTCTGAATATGCAAGTTGCCATAAGAGAAAGTTAGATATTCTTACTTCACCAGAAGTTCTCAATACTAAATCTGGATCCGGTATATCTGAGGCGTACATGTGATCGGATATCGTATCCTCATCTATGTCCTCGATGTTGATCATTCCATCAACAACTTTCTGGGCAACTCTCTTGACAGCTACGGTTATTTCCTGTCTGCCGCTATAGGCTACGGCCATATTGAAATAGTAATCCGAATAGCCTTTGGTCTTTTCGTAAGCGTAATCAATAGCGTCCCTTACGTAATCGGGTAACATGGTAATGTCACCAAGAACTTTTATACACACTCTTTTTTTGTGTACAGTCTCGCTTTCCGCGAATCGAATGAGAGAATCTTTTAAAAGATCCATTAGGTACTCGACCTCTTCCGGCCCTCGATTGAAATTTTCTACGGAAAACGCGTAGACGGTCAAAACCTTAATGCCGTCTTCGACGCACCAATCCAAGACCTCTTCTAATTTCTCGCTACCTAAACGATGGCCTTCTTCTCTGGGTTCCCCATGCTCTTCAGCATATCTTCTGTTGCCATCCATAATTATTGCAATATGATTTGGCAAAGGGCATTCCAACACCTCTTTCCTGAGCTTTGCCTCGTAGGTAGAATAAACTTTATCGGCTAGAATGTTGGATAAAGGCATCAAATCACTCAAAATCCTCTGGCACGCCTGCGGAACGGACACCCATGTCAAAACAACCTATGGCTGCAACTGCACCGATCACTCCGCGCATTCCTGTAACTGCAATTATCTGGATTCCGTTCTTTGCAGCTAAATCAATAGCCACATCCTTTTCATAAAGTACGGATTTAGCGCTCCATCCGAAGTCGCTGATTGCTTCAGGTATTTTTATACCGCTGTAAACCGCTATTACTGCATCGTCAGAGTAAGATTCTTTTCTAACGAAATCCACGGCGTATTCGATAAGCTTCGGTACATCTTCTTCCTTTACGGCAAAAGATACAGCTGTTGAACAACAATTAGAAGTCTTGTTCGGCGCTTTTGGATTCAACTGAATGATCTTGTGGTCCAAGAATTTTCCATATGGACATGACTTTCCAAGTTTCATACCAACGACCCAGGTTGCGCCTTCTTCCTTTGTATCTGTATCGTCTATCCCGATGACCAACCGTACCAACTTAGGAGTCACTATTTCAACGGAGGCTTCGTGAGCACCTCCCATCTGGAAATCATCTGGATATATCGTCTCTATAACGCCCTCATATTGAGGTATTGATGCGCCAATCCCTACGGAAGCTCCAGCGAGTCCTTTCCATTTTGTATGTACGCAGTCGCCTTTGACAACGAGTGAAGATACGCCTTGACCGCCAAGTAGTTCTGAAACAGGTCCAAAATTTAATTTCCTTTCGCCGATGATAGTGTTCATAATCAAAGTGTGACCATCAATGGCAATATCTTCGATTATGCCCCCAGCACGCCTACGGTTAATTACGTCCCATTCGGCCTGACCTCTAGAAGAACATACCTCAAGTATCTGTGCGATACCGTTTTCCTCATCTACCATGGTGTAAAAGCCACGACAGAACATAGGTCCGTATTTTTCTTTGACCTCATCAGGCCTTAGGACTGTAGGCATTTCATTCATCCCTTTCCGAGTTATCAGATTCTTCAGATTCTTCGTAATCGTCTTCGTAATCGTCTTCTGGCTCTTCTGCTATAGACAAACATGACGAAGGTACTTTATCACATAAAAAGACAGTTCTTGCTGCCTTTCCTACTGGGAATCCTTCCTCTCCGCAACCGTCTGTATCTATTGCCAAAATAACTGGACATTCACTTCTAACTGAACCTGCTGTTACTGCATCATCATACGTTAGTGAAAGATGGACCATGGCTCTGTCTGTAGGCATTAGTCCTGTTTCCAAAATAATATCGACCTCTTCATCAGTGGCAGGATAATACAGCTCCTCCGGGATATTATCCGTAGGAAGGTTGAGATCGAGTTTTATCGTGTGACCATAGGTTGCTCTTACATCGGCACCAGAAGTCTGATACCTGCCTTTGGGATCGGTATCTACCATAGCTTCAACGTGGTGTGGCCTGATCCATTTCCACCGATTCTGATCATTACCTTTGACCATTGAAACAATGTCGCGGATGTCCACAAAACCCTGTTCGTCCATATCGGGGTCACCGTTAGCGTGCCTTAGGATGGCCGCCATCCTTCTTCCGAGTCTTTCCACTTCGAAGTCGCTCATGATGAATTTGCCTTCCTCTCCACAGAGCGGGCATTCCTCATCACGGAAATATCCATGTTCTTCGCACTCACGTATCATTGGCTACACCTCATTTCAAAGACCTTCTCCGCCGCATGGACGGTGTTGGCCATAAGCATACATATTGTCATCGGGCCGACACCACCTGGTACAGGAGTTATCGCCGATGCTTTCTCTTTCACAGTTTCGAAATCTACGTCACCTACGAGACGAGTTCCGCTCTTTTTAGTTGAATCTGGAATATGATTGGTTCCGACGTCTATAACGACGGCTCCTTCTTTTATCATGTCTTCAGTGATGAACTTTGCCTTACCGATGGCAACAATCAGTATATCGGCTTGACGAGTGAATGAGGCTATATCCTCAGTTCTTGAATGAACTATAGTAACCGTAGAATTAGCACCTTCAGATTTTTGCATCATCATTGCAGCCATAGGTTTTCCTACGATGTTGCTTCTTCCCACGATGACCACGTGTTTGCCTTTCGTTTCTACGCTAGAACGAATGAGCATCTGCTGAACTCCTGCAGGCGTCGCTGGAAGAAAATAAGGTTCTCCGACTAACATCCGTCCGACATTGGAGGGGTGAAAACAATCAACGTCTTTCAATGGATCTATTGCATCGATTATTGCGTGTTCGTCTATGTGTTTAGGTAACGGTAATTGTACCAAATAACCATGAATGTTAGGATTCTTGTTTAATTCGTCTACTTTAGCAAGAAGTTCGGCCTGTGTTGTGGCCTCTGGCATGATGAATGTGTCAGAATGCATGTTAAGCTCTTGACACTTTTTTCCTTTCATACTAACGTAGGTTTGAGATGCAGGATCATCACCTACTAAAACCACGCCTAGGCCTGGCGTAATCCCTTTTATTTTAAGCGCCGCTATTCTAGCTTCAAGCTCTCCGTAGATCTCCTTGGAGACTTCTTTGCCTAGAATCAAATCGGCGGTCATAGTATCCTTGAACGAACCGCGCTTTATATTTATTCCCTTAATGCGCGCGAGAAATTTTCTACTGCTTCCGGGATAGTTTCTGCTTTGAAACCATTGTCTAAAATCTGACTTATCACTTGTCTAACGTTTTCTTTATTTTTTTCGATGCCTTCTTTTGACATACGTCCGTTTTCAATACATTCAGTCATGTGCCAGCTATGAGTAGCTAAAACAAATATTCCGTTTTTTACTGACGATGCCATTTCTATATAATCGGAAGGAACGCGTTTACCTTCATGCATCGGCCATAGATATCCTACAATTTTATTTCCTTTCTTATCTAAACTTACTGGCACAGGTACTTCGATCAATCCATCGATCTCGTAAGGAGCCATACGATCTTCTAGAATTTTATAGTTCGAAGAATCGTATTTAATTCCTATTTCTCTAAGTATGTTAGGTACTTCAGGAGACATCTTCATGTACGGCATCCTAGAACATCTGGGTCTTACGCCTAATACGTCCGTGATAGTATCGCGGGATTTTACTAAAATCTCCTTTTTACCGCCAGGTGGAAACGTTTCCGTAAAATCTTCGTGATCAAAACCATGTATGCCTACTTCACGACCAGTTAATGATTGAGCACCTATATTCATCAGAGTCCTTCCCTCTGCGAAATATGTTGCCTTAACGCCCATCTCGTCAAGCATGTTCGTAAGAATATCAAGCCCCTGGGCAGAAGAGCTATATCTAGGCGATGTGCCAGATCCTATATCTGTCGAGCCTGCTTGACTCATTCCCGATATGGGAATATTTACATCCCTATCGACATCCACCGTTAGGCAGAATGAACGCATACTCACATCAAGTTAGGTGCTGTGACGTGTTTTATCAACATTCCTTCAATCTCTATAGGGTTGTGTCTTTCAGCTATTTCTACGGCACGTTTCAACTTGGATTCGTTGTCGGCGTATAATTCGAATAAAACACTTCCTAATTCGACTCTCTGGCCTTTCTTACGGTACAACAGTATACCAGCACCCTTGTCATTGGGGGAACCTGTGGCTCTAGCAATTATCACCATATTCTTGTTGTTGATATTGTGAACGTAACCGCTCTTAGTCGAACGAATCTCGGCCATATATTTTCCTGGTTTGAGATCGTCAGATTTGATATCGTAGTTACCGTCCTGAGCCTGAACTATTTCTCTAAATTTCTTCATGGCTGCGCCAGAATCTAAAAGTTCTCTGGCTTTTGCGGCTCCGTTACGTATGCCACCCATTTCAAGAATTATACCTGCAAGATCGCAAGCCTTCTCTACTACGCTTGAAGGGTGTCCTGCGCCTTCTAAGATACGGATACATTCTCTAGCCTCTAAGTTCGGGCCTATTGCACTGCCGACAGGTTGGTCAGCGTATGTAATAGCGCACTCAATGTGCATACCCAGCTTTTCGCCTAGATCCATGAAATCTCTAGCATATGCTCTAGCAGATTCTATAGTCGGAACTTTTGTTCCAGATCCCATGGGTATATCCATCAAAAGATATTCAGCGCCTATAGCAAGTTTTTTACTAAGTATCGAGGCGAGCATCTGCGGCCTTGGATTTATTCCTAGAGGATGCTCTATCTTGATCACTAAATCATCTACTGGTGCAAGATTCATAGCGCCTCCCCATGCCAATGCACCGCCTGTGGTTTCAGCAACTTCTTTTAGACGTTCGGCTGGAAGTGCCACATTACAAAATGTCTCTACAAAATCCGATGTTCCGCAAGCACTGCTTATAGCACGTGATGACGTTTTTGGTAACATCAATCCAGCAGCAGCCACTATGGATACGACGATAGGCGTTACCTTGTTCCCAGGAACTCCGCCCATACTGTGGAAATCGAATATTGGTTTTCTATCGAATGCGATACGTTCTCCTGTGTCCACCATAGCTGTGGCGAAATCTGCGATCTCATCGATACACATCCCGTTTATGTATAGTGCCGTAAGCCAAGCTGACACTTCTATTTTTGATAGTTTATTATCTAAAATATCTTGGACGATTCCGAAAATTTCTTCCTTTGATAAAAATTCATTGTCCATCTTTTTACGAATACTACGCACAGATTCAGGAGCTGAAGAGAACTGAACTGAGACTTCTTCGCCCTCTTTTGTGCCTACGGTAGCAATCGTCTTGGCGGGCATAAGAATTGTGCCACGCTTAACCAAAGTATCTGATCTACTTACCAGAACTGTGGCTACGCCTTTACCTTCTATCCTTACTCTATCGTTCTCTTTTACTCCGAGTTCTATGCAATCGTCGTCATGTAAGAGTACCGTCGGTTCTGACGAATCGACGTCATAATATTTTACTATCAGATTCATTCTCTAATACCCCATTTCTCTATCGCCTGTGCAAGCTCCTTGTGAGTCTCGGCATATTTCTCGATGGTTGAGCCATTGTATATCGCGGTAGCTGCCTGGGACATTGCTATGGCGCCACTTCTTACCCCGCCCGGGTGTCCTGCAATGCCTCCTCCGGCCTGTATCTGAACATTGAATCCTGTTTCTTTAAGCATTTTGCCAAGCATTCCCGGGAATACGCCGCCTGAACACACTGGCATAACAGTCCTGTAAGGCATTGATGGGTCCATACATGCATGGAGATTGTTACGGTCACCCTGTATGTCACCGGCCATCTTACCTGCACCTAATGTGCCTATGTGTAAAGCGTCCCCGCCACACATTCTTACCATTTTGACTATTGGCAACATTGCGATACCGTGTCTTGGATTTTTGGTCATAGCGCCGTGCATAGTTCTGTGTACATGTATCGGAATTTTAATCGAAGGATCTTCCGAAAGAGCCTGAACAGCTGAGAAACCACATGTTATAACGTCAACCATAAGCTGTCTGGCACCCCAACTCTGTGCATTCTCCGCGACTTCCAGAATTTTGTCACCGTTAGTACTAACGTTTATTGCATGAATCATCTTCTGGCCCTCGCTAGCTAATCTATCCAATGATTCCGCTATTGCTATCGTACGTTCCTGAATCGGACAGAATTTTTGATTTACTAAGGTCTCGTCGTCCTTACTGTTGGTAAGTCCACCTGCACCGGCTTCGTAAACGTACTCTGCTGTTTCCTTAGGTGAAAGTCCGATCTTCGGTTTTACTATTGTTCCTATAAGAGGCTTTTCAGGACGCCCTACTAATTTTCTGATTCCGTCAGCTCCAAATCTAGGTCCTCTGAACATAGAACGGATACTCCTTGGGAACTGAATGTCCTCGAATCGAACTTCTTTCAAAGCGTCAAGTCCAAACAAGTTTCCTGCTACTACACTGAGCACCTGTGGGATTCCGCCTATGTCTATGCTAAAATCAACGTCAGGGAAAGCTATTGTGATTAGGTCTCCTTCTATTGCTATAACTCGAGCACCATACTTTCTCATTGTGCTTTCTGAAAGTGTGGATAACTCAGTCCATGTTCCTGTGGACTGTTCTGCCGCTATAGCTTCTGCGGCCTTTTCCATTGTCAAGTCCGTAGTCACTCGATATTTGCAGACCATATCTGTTGCTGGATCTGCTTCCTCTCCTAAATGTAAATATGAAAATTTTGTCATTTTATCACTCCTCTAATATATTCTCACCCAGTTGTCTTATCATTACATCGTAGACTGAACCGGGATGTATCATGCCTACGTTGGTTATTATTGCGTCAATATAAGCTGCCGGAGTGCTGTCAAACACTGGATTGAATGTTTTTACAATGTCCGGTATCTCGCCTTTTTTGACGACTTCGTCTCTGCAACGTTCCTCGATGTCACAGGTCTCGCCAAATATCGTGGCTGAAGAGAACTTGTATGTTTCACTGCAGACACAAAATTGAACTCTGGCCTCATGGGCTGCCAACGCTATCTGCGAAGTTCCTATTTTATTGATTAATACCCCATGAGATGTTATAGTGTCTGCTCCAACCAGCACCATATCCACTTTCTCCATTACCAAACGCACGGCACTGTCAATTATCAGAGTTGTATCAATACCAGCCTCTGCCAGTTCTTTAACCGTTAGAATTCCCTGTCTCCAGGGACGAGATTCAGTTGCGTATACTTTGAACTCTATGCCCCGTTTGTGAGCCTCTTTGAGTATTCCTATTACTGCACTGCTATTGCAATGAGTCATGATGACGTCTCCAGATTTTATTTGGTTCGCGCCAATCCGGGCTATCTTTTCTACAGCTTTGGAAGATATTTCTACAAACTCTTCAGCGTTAGAGATAACGATTTCCCTGGCTTCCTGCAGGGTCTTCGCTGACGAGAGTCCCCTCATAGTAAATTTTACTCCGTTCCATAATGAAACTGCAGTCGGACGGGATGCACAAAGTATATCGGAGTTCTTCCTGAGATCGTTACAGAATTCTTTCAAAGATGTACCTTTATAATCTCTTGCAAAGTCTCCCATTGATGACGCTGCTGCGCGAGCTATTCTTCCAGCTCCGCGTATGGTCATGTTTTGGATGGACTTCGCAGTTTTTTCAATACTTCCTGTCACGCTCACCTATAATCATACCTTATTATATACGTGTCTGACTCGGTATCAGAACGTGACGGACTATCTTTCGCGCATGATCAATTCCTTTAACGAGATAGATAGCAGCTAGAAGTGCCTCAAAGGCATCTGACCTCATAGTCTCGTTTATGATTGGACGCTTGGTTACAGGATCTACGTGTCCCCCTCCCACTAACATCAACGCATCGAACTCTATATCTGAAACTAACACTGCTTCAGAGATAATGTGGTTGCTTACGATATCCTGTTTCGCATTTGTCATCTTGCCTTCACTTAAATCAGTATTTTTAAAAATGTGTTCACATGCTATGAACTCTAGAACCGCATCACCAAGAAACTCAAGTCTTTCGTAATTACTTACGCCTTCTATTTCGTTGGAATAACTGTCGTGAACTAACGCAGTAGAAAAAATATTTATTTCCTCCTTGGAAAGATCACGATAATTGAAGGGTGGTTTTGCAAGATACTCTCTTATTTGGCGTTTATGTCGTTTGGAAACATCCACAAAACGTCAACACGTTCAGATTATTTTACTGTTAAGGTCTCATTACACTTATTACCGTGTTCGTCATTCAGTATAACATGGCCCGGAAGAAGCGCGTGAGGATGAAGGGTGTAAAACACACTTCGAAAAGATTTGAGGAGGAGTTGATCGACCGTTCAAGAGAGCTTGCGATTAACCCAGGTATACTCAGGCCTATGTGCGCTGGCAACTGCCGTAAATGCCATTTTGATAAACCGTTCAGAGATATCGAAATAATCTCTACACGTGCAGATAAACCGGATGCCCTTAAGAAATATGCTTCCAAGGGGGATGAAATGGCTCGTGCGTACGCTGGCACTATATCTCTAGCTACTGACGGAACTGTTCCCTTACTAGCTACCGCACAACTTGGCGGAGAAAAGATCTCTTACGCTGTTAGAGGTTCCGTAGGCGCAGATAAACTCATTGGCTGTCAATATTTTAAAGATCCAAAGACTAGATTGTTATTTTACAATACGATGGTCAAAAAACACCGCTTGCATATGTACTCATTTGGCGAAGATATCGTTTGTTCGGACAAACCAAACATGCCTGAAGATTATCTTTACGATGCGTTCTGGGAAGGACCCTATGAATTCAAAGACGATTCAATAGATTGCGGACACGATTCACTTGCATCTTTAGAGATTAAAATAAAATCTCTTAACGAGACGGTAAAAATATGCTCTGAATGTGCAAAGGAAGTCTCAACACTACAATACATAATTTCAAGAATAGCTGCTACAGATCCACTTGACGATATCGAAGTCTCAGTAGTCCATAAATACCGTTCTGAAGGCGAGGATGGGCGAGTAATTATCGATACAGATAGGCTAAAACAATACTCAGTTGGAGCAATTACTGATAAGATGTTAATTAATTCGGTAATGAAGACTGGGATGAGTACTTTGAAGGGAAGCGAAACTGCAACGTACATCATAGGAAACAAGAACTTTGGTTCTGACATGGATGCCTTTGTAGATTCCCTAAAAGGGTTGGAAGCTGACCGAGATTCGTTGAGACTGTTCCTCAAAGATACACCTGTACCGATTGTCATAAGAGCTGAGAGAGTAAACGAGGCACTTTCAGCCATATGGGAATCCAATTATGCTAGAATAATTGAATTGGGTACATCTAAAGGTACAGTAGAGTCAATCGGGAACGTATCCAAAGCAGTTCCTTCTGACGCACTTGCTGACGCGAGAAAAAGATATGCGATGGCCGATATAGTCGGAGCTTTGCCTGTATTTTCTAGACCAGGGCCTATTACGGTAATGTGCGATACTCTTGCAAAGGCTGCCAAGGTCGGAGGAGCAAAGATGATTTTAAAATCTTTAGACAGAAGATTCGCCAAAGACGAAGAATATCGATCAATTTCTGCAGCTTTCCTAGCAGTCTGTGACCCTTCGGAAAAGTATCCCTTTAAAATGTCTAAATCTGAAATCAGTTTTATGGAATATCTGTTGCCGTTCACAAAAATATTGATAGACTCTAAACCATCCGAATATAAGGACAACATGAACACTATGTTAACTGCCTGTAGTTCAGGGGAATCAGTTTGATATTCTGACGTCAGCTACATAATGGGATACTAAGGGTGCAAATGACTTGACCTCGCGAATACCCAGCACCTCGTAATTATCACATACAGAGGAGAATATCTTTTGAACGAATGCGTCCTGCTCCCCCGTAGGAAAGGTATCGTGATAATGGATTATTCCGCCTGGCTTTATCATAGAGATAGCTTTGGAAAGAAATTCGGAAGTAGTCTGTACATAACCCATTAAGATTCTATCTGCAAACTTTTTTCCTACAATACTACGATTGTCCCCTAATATCGGGATTACTTTATTTGTTACTTTGTTGAGTTTGATATTTTTCAAAAGAAATTGATACGAATCAGGATTCTTTTCGCATGCTAATATTACTCTGGCACTTGTGAATTTAGCTATAGGTAATGTAAAGTATCCGATTCCTGCGAACATATCGACTACAGTTTCACCAGCACAATCTAAACCTCTCATTCTCATCCTTTCATCAGTATTTCCTGATGCGAACATTACTCGAGTTACGTCAAAATCGTAAAAGATCCCATTCTCAAGTCTTACGGATTCTGTAACGTTACCAAAAATTATCTCAGTGCTGGGTCTTCTGAATTCGCCCTTAATACCAGAGATATCAGCACATACTGTTTTTACTGATAAAACTTCAGCATAAACTTTCCCTATGTCGTTCTTGTAAGGAATGCAATTACTAGGCAACTTTATTATCGCTACGTCACCGACAAACTCCCACTTCGTTGGAAGCATTTCCAATACGTCAGAAGAAAGATGTGCCAGCTTATTCAATATACGTTCTTGAGGAGTCATTCTTTCCAAGGAGTGTGCTTCCGTTTCACATAACTCGAATTTTGATCCTATGGTTTCTAAGAGTTCCGAAGTTATCGGAACTAAACGAAATTTACCTTTTTTAGATATCTTGGCAGACCTATCGGCTATGCCAGACGATATTAGCTCAGGAATTACTTCAGAAGCTAGATTCTCGGGAATCATCGCAGCTATCGTCTTCTTCATAAAAGAGCCCTCAAGAGAACGGGAATTAATCTTATGATATCTCCCTTTTTTACTTGAGAAACTATGCTGCTGGGACTGTCTAAATCTATCTCATCCAAAGTACTTCGAACAGATTCTCTAGCAGCCACTTTACCCGCTCGGTCTAGATCATCATCGGTAAACTTTACGTAGGCTCTTCTTAACCTGTATCCGTTCTTCAGCTCTTTACCTAAATCGTTTTTCCATTTTTCTTCGTACTGGGACATATTATTTGCGGAAAAATCATTAGTCTCAAATGCGATATTAGCAACGTCTTTTAGAGCTTCAGCGGATTTAAAAGCAGGATACAAACCTCCGCCTGATATTGGCTTCACTTGTCCTGCTGCATCCCCGATGAGCATTAAGCGTTCGCCGTATGAAATCGGACGTCCACCCAAAGGTATTTTTCCAGAATATTTTTTTATTACGCTGGCACTTTCAAGACCTGCCGCTTTTAAAAGAGGCTGCATGTAATTTACTGGAGGTCCTGCTGACCATGAAGTGCACATACCGACACGTACAAAATCGCCGAATGGGAGCTCCCATGAAAAGAATCCAGGAGCGACTTTAGAACCAAGGCGAATGTTAATCATATCTTCTTCATCGTACTTCTTACGAACATCCATCTGGAATCCGCGTACGTATTCTCTAGGGCTGTTGTCAATACCAAGAGTTCTAGCGACTCGGGAACTGTGACCGTCTGCGCCTATTATAAGCGAACAATCCGTAGTTCCGTTAGTAGATTCTATTTTCACACGATCTGATATCGTATGACTAAAATACTTTTCATTGAACCTGTATTCGGCACCAGCATCATTGGCTTTCCATGCCATCTTACGATCAAGATCAGCTCTATCTATAACATTAGCCTTAGGCCATTTTGACCTTACAGATACTTTTCTGCCTCCGGGAAAGAATACGTTTGCGCCGTAAAGTTTGTTAAGAATATCTGGACGTACTCCTGACATCTCAAGTACTTTATCAGTAACGAGACCAGCGCATCCTACAGGTGTACCTGATTCAGCATGCTCTTCGAAAACTAGAACATCACGGTCCTTAGCTAACAGTTCAGCTGCTTTGCTTCCTGCGGGCCCGCCGCCAATTACGACGGTTTTGTGCATGTTCAATTCTTCTTTGATTTTTCGTAGTCGGATATGAACTTTGCAATGCCTTCGTCAGTCTTCGGATGAGAGACCATCTTGAGCAATATGTCATAAGGTATTGTAGAAATATCGCATCCTGCTAATGCAGCATCGAGAACGTGTACTGGACTCCTAATGCTTGCTGCGATTACTTCCGTGTCATAATTATAGTTAGCAAGAACACCACATATCTGACCTAGAAGGTCTGATCCATACATTCCGATATCATCTAGACGTCCTATGAATGGAGAAACATATTTGGCGCCTGCCTTTGCTGCTAATAAGGCCTGCTGAGCCGAGAATATTAAGGTCATATTGACTTCTATGTCTTCAGACGCTAGTACTTTAGTAGCTTTTAGTGACTCGGTGCACATTGGAAGTTTAACATTAATGTTCTCATGAATTTTTGCAAGTTCGCGTCCTTCTTTAACCATGTCTTCCCATTTTAGAGACATTGCTTCAGCGGATATCGGACCGTCGACTATCTTTGCGATTTCTCTTACGCGGGTGCGGACATCTGTACCCTCTTTAGCTATAAGACTGGGGTTTGTAGTCACTCCGTCAAGTATTCCCCAACTGTTGATTTCCTTGATCATGTCCAAATTTGCGGTGTCTATAAAGATCTTCATAATTTCATCTCTTGTTTTTTATCGACCTGTGGGCCGCTTCTACTATATCCTTGGCTGTGAGTCCGTACTTTATGAAAAGCTCATCAGGTTTTCCAGATTCGCCGAACAGATCCTTAGTTCCAACCCTCTGAAGAGGTGTTGGCATTTCTTCCGAAAGAAGTTCGGATACTGCTGAACCTAGACCTCCAATGATACTGTGTTCCTCGGCGGTCACTGCGCATCCTGTCTTAGATACTGAGCTTAGGATAGTCTTACTGTCAAGAGGTTTTATCGTAGATACGTTAACCACTTCTGCGTGGATACCTTCTTTCTTTAATTCTTCGGCAGCATCGAGACAGCTGGATACCAACTGTCCGGTACCGAATAATGTAATGTCATTTCCTTCGAGAAGGACTTTGGCTTTTCCTATTTCAAACTTCTCGCCTTCTGTTGTTACTATAGGTACAGGTGAACGTCCCAGCCTCATGTAAACTGGGCCTTCGTGTTCGGCTATCGCCAATGTGGCAGAATATGTTTGATATGCATCTGCAGGCGAGATAACAGTCATATTTGGTAGACTGCGCATTAGTGAAATATCCTCTAGTGCTTGGTGGGAGGCTCCATCCTCTCCAACACTTATGCCACAATGAGTTGCGACAATCTTGACGTTAAGCATGGGATATGCAATACCCAAACGAATCTGCTCCCAACATCTTCCCGAAGCGAATATACCAAAGGTTGATGCAAAAACTACCTTACCTTCTGCGGCTAGGCCAGATGCGACTCCGATCATATTTTGTTCTGCTATTCCAACTTCCACGAATCTTTCAGGACAAACTTTGTAAAATTCTAATGTCTTGGTGGATCCTGCTAAATCGGCGTCGAGAACTACTACGTTATCGATCTCGGCTAACTTTTTCAATGCTTTACCGTAATAATCGCGCTGTGCTAACAATCGAGTCATCTGACATTCCTCATTGCTTCCGCTATTTCTTTCTCAGCGCATTTGGTCTCTTCTTGGTTGCAGCACTTCCCATGGAAGTCTGCATTGTTCTCCATAAAAGATACTCCGCGTCCTTTGACAGTGTTCAGAATAATCATTGAAGGCTTCTTACTAGCTTTCTTAGCCCATGCGCAAGCCTTGATGATTTGCCCAATATTATGGCCGTCGATGGACTTTACTCTCCATCCGAAGGCTTTCCATTTATCAGCAAGTGGATCAAGTCCAATCACATCTTCTGTGTTGCCCATGATCTGTAAACTATTACGGTCCACGAATGCAATCAAATTACACAAATCGTAATGAGATGCGAACATTGCTGCCTCCCAGTTCATGCCGCTCTGTAACTCTCCATCTCCTAAGAGACAGTATATATGATGATTCTTTGAGTCCATTTTTGAAGCTATAGCCATTCCGCATGCCATGCTCAATCCTTGACCAAGTGAACCTGTGGACATTTCCACACCAGGTACTTTTCCACGTACGGGATGGCCTTGAAGTCGGCTATTTATCTTTCTTAACGTTAAGAGTTCCTCAACTGGGAAATATCCAGATTCAGCCAGTGATGCGTAAAGTATTGGCGCAGCATGACCTTTTGATAATACGAACCTGTCGCGACCATCCCATTGTGGATCGTCTGGACGGTGGTTCATGACTCTAAAATATAATGTAGCCATAAAATCGGCGGCTGAAAGTGAACCTCCGGGGTGTCCTGACCCTGCAGCGGAAGTCATTTCGATAACGTCAAGCCTGAGTTTATTGGCAATCACCTTCAACTCAGCTTCATTCATAGCCACTATATCACCAAGTTTAGTCGCTTTCTATTCTCGGAGCTAGAAGATAATCTACCCTTCCATTTCCGTCAGCGAGTTTGAAATTCATCTTTATAGGATAATCAGAATCAAGCTCGATGCCTACGATAGTTCCAGTAGGTATCGCTTTGATAAGATTTGCAAAATAATCGAGAGGGAACAAACTACGGTAGGTTCCATCTCCTTCAGGTACTTCCATGGATTCAAGTTTTTCCTTTGGAATTATCAAGCTAGCGGAATCTGTGTCTCCTTCACAAGATAATTCGAAACCGATAGGACTCACTGTGAGTGCAATATGGTCAGATATAGATTCAGAAGCACGGATTCCCTGTTGGAGCTCTTCTACCGGTATGAATACCTTTGAAGATAGTGAAAGTTGCGGGAATTTAGGGTCGTTCATGCCTGAAGTGTCTACCAAGTGCATACGACGAGTTATGTTTCCTACTTTGAATATCAACTTTCCATGGTCCTCGTCTTGTTCTATGGATATTATATCCCCCGAAGAAGCCAATTTCATTACACTTTTAACTTTATCAAGATCAAGTCCTATCTCGGTCTCATCAGCAGCATATGATTCGAAGGCGCCAGATTCGACACGCACCTCTATCATTGCAACATGTGCAGGATCCACTGCCTTTATGTTGATGCCATCCGGCTCCACCGATAGTTTTACTTCATCGATAAGCGTCGAAACAATATTTACGAGACCTTTTAGCGTGTCGGACTTAATCTCTACTTTGAACATAATTTCACCTGTTTAATTGCTTAGTATTCTCTCCAAGAGTGATTACACTTACAGCAACGATAGATTCTTGTTTCAGGTTCATCGGCCGCACGGGTCTGCCTTATTACAAAATAAGCTTCAGTATGACTGCACTCGGGGCACGGTATGCGTGTTTTAGGAAGAGTGGCGATATCCTCATTGATGACTGTAGTTTCCTTATCAGTGGAACCGGTAACAATCACTTGAGCCTTGCCGAATGCCTCGGCATTCTCACAAGAACTGCATTTATATTTCCCCTCTTCTGGAATCATTAAAGATTGACACTTAGAACAAAACAAGCTATCACTGATAACCCGATTGGGTGAGGCTATTAATAAGTTATGCGAACGACCTTTCACTTAGATAGAATCACTTTTTAGAAGAATTCTTCTTGTCGCCATGAACTTCAGCAAGTGCAAGAATATCTGAAAATGGACTCTGGCACTTATCATTAGTGGTAGGTATTGGTGCAGATCCTTCGCCTGCTGTTGTAGTAACCGTCTGAACCGTAGACGTTACTGATTTCTTCTCGTAAGATGACCCTTTCGCACGACGACTGGACTCTAAATTTATGCTAACGACTGAGTCACGAACAGAAATACAATCATTGAAGGATTCGAATCCTAACGTCTTTCCCTTTTCGTAAAGCTCTATTGATCTTGCAAGTGGCCTTATTGCCGAATATACGGCTCCTTTGGCCATAAGTTCGGTAGCTTCACGACGATATAGAGCAGATAATGACCCTCCAACGACTCCGAATGCTATCATTAGACTTAGTGGCGTAAGTGCCAACTGGGCCGTACCAGGATTATAAAAATAAACCAGGTACATCCCGACCCACGAAGAATATCCCGTTAATGTACCAGCTACTGTTCCCGCAGCGATATCTGGAAAACCTAATGGGCCGAGAATGTAGTATGAAACGACCGATATGATCGCAAGTAGTATACCACCTGCAAACGCAGATGATATTGCTCCTTTGATAAAAGACCCAGATCTACGGCCGGAATAATATCCGGCTATTGCTGGGCCTATGAAAGGGACCCACCAAAGCACTGCTGATAGGAGAAAACCTCCAGCGATGGCTCTACCGGTGCTGTAAGTATTACAGTCTGTCCTGCCTTCAGCTGACTGACTATTCTTTCTAGCGTGCATCCCGTCTTATGTTAATCATTCTGCATTTAATAAGTTTGGTATTGAAATAACATATTTGCAATTCAACTGTATTATGAGTACTGGTGTGACATTTTACGTTTTAAAATACTTTTTTTCTACTTGCACTATATCTATTTACGCGAGATAACGCGCGTATTAAAATAAGGAAACTAAATATACCGTCAGTTAATAGCTGAATGGAAGCATCATTAGCATGTTTTAATTTACAGTCAAAGAGGACGTAAAGTACGTTCTTTTTTCACAGCCTATGGCATAATAAAAGGAAGACGAAATATGAAAGTAAAATATAGATTTTTAGGCGGAGCCGACATAGTCGGACGTATGGGTATGATTATGGAGGGGCCCAAAAAAACTCTCTTGATGGAGTATGGAATGAGTCCAACAAAACCTCCACAGTACCCGATACCAGCACCACATGTTGACCATGTGTTCTTAACACACTGTCATTTAGATCACTGTGGAATGCTTCCTTCGGTCTGCGGTAAGCAGAATTGCGAATTGTTCACTACCCCAGTCTCAGCAGTAGTTGGCGAACTTTTAATGAATGACTCGTTGAAGATAGCTAAGGCAGAGAATTATCCTTTACCTTACACATCTAGCGAAATAGACCGCACTATGAGAAGCGTTGTTCCATTAACATTCGGCGATACCATAGAAGTGGGCGCCGCTGATGTAACGTTACATTCAGCAGGACATATTCCTGGAGCTACAATGTTCTTATTCGAAGGCGATACTACTACACTCTACACAGGCGACTTCCACACAGCAGATCAGAGACTGGTATGCGGAGCAAAACCCGTAAAGTGTGAGAATCTTTTCGTCGAAGGTACTTACGGCGGTCGTAATCACCCCTCGAGGGAAAAAACTGCAAAGGAATTCCTAGACAAAGTACATGAAATCGTAGACAGAGGCGGAACTTGTATTATCCCAGTCTTCGCGATTGGCAGGACACAAGAAATCATGCTTCTACTCAAGGACTTGAAATATGAAATGTGGGTCGACGGAATGGGACGTTCAGTTACTCGTATGTTTTTGGATTATCCAGAATATCTTCGTGACGAACGTAAATTAAAATCGGCTAGAAGAAACTTCAACACCGTCAAGAACTCCAATATGAGACGTAACGCGTCCAAGGGACAAATTATCGTTACAACTGGCGGAATGATGGACGGCGGACCTGTTCTAAGCTACGTAAACAAAGTAAAGAACGATCCAAAGAGCGGCATCCTAATTGTAGGATATCAGGCTGAAGATACCAACGGTAGATTACTCTTAGAACAGGGTATGATGAACATCGACGGTGAAGTTTACAAGATTGAGTGCGAAGTACAGAGATACGATTTCTCTGCTCATGCGGACCACAGCGAAATCGTTGAGTTCATCAATAACTGTGACCCAACCAACGTCATATTCATGCACTCCGAAGTAAGGGAGCTTTTCCTTCCTGACCTTCAGGATTACAACGTAATTCTTCCGGAGCCGGATAAGCCATTCGAATTGGAGATGTGAATATGAAAAACCTCGAAGCTTTCCTCAACGAGGATATTGGCCGAGGGGACCTCACAACCCAACTCGTAGTCCCAGATGTAGGCAGCAAAGCCTCTATCATTTGTGAAGAGGACGCAGTTGTCGCTGGAATTGAAGAGGCGTGCGAAATCTTTTCCATAATGGGCGCTGACGCCATACCTGTAGTAAAAGACGGGGAACGCGTCAAAGCTGGAGATCGTGTAATATCGATCACCGGCCCTGCCCAAAAAGTCATTACAGCCGAACGCACGGCACTTAACTTTCTTATGAGGATGAGTGGAATAGCTACAGAAACCTCTAAAGCGATAGATCTTCTGAGCGAGAAAGACTCTAACGTACGTGTCTGCGGTACTAGGAAAACAACTCCTGGATTCCGAAGATACGAAAAGAAAGCCATTAGGTTAGGCGGAGGCGCCGAACACCGATTTGGCCTTGATGATATGATATTGATCAAGGATAACCACATAAAAGCCTGTGGTTCCATAAAGAACGCCATGACCAGAGCTCTAAAAACACAGTTTCATGTAAAAATAGAGATAGAGGTCAACAACACTGAAGACGCAATTATTGCAGTAGAGATGGGCGCAGACGTAATTATGGCAGATAATATGGCTCCAGAGAATGTAAGAATGCTACGTGAAGCAGTGAAGGAAAAGAATCCCGAGGTACTCGTAGAGGCTTCTGGAAATATTACATTGAAAAACGTAGCAGATTACGCTGGATGTGCAGACCTTGTTTCTATGGGTTCTTTGACGCACTCGTCTAAAACAGTCCATTTCTCAATGGATATGAATTAAAATTTGGTGCGATGATATTTCGATACGTCGGAGTTCCAACCCATTGCATTGGCTACTATCTCGGAGATATGAATCACCGGGAATTTAGCTGCGATATCTAGCCTACGGAAACAGAATACGCATGATACTACTGCAAAGTTTGCTCCAGCTTCTTTAAACTGGCCTACGGCATCTTGAAGAATATTATTGGCAATATCATCGTGAACGCCTTGAAGGCCTCCTCCGCAACACATAGGTTTATTGATGACTGCATTAGAACATCCTATTGCATTCAGCACTTCGGACATCATATCCGACGCTTTGTTGCCTCTAGTTTTGTAAGCGTACTCGCCATGACAACCGGGGAACACTACACCAGTACCTTCTACCGAGACTTTGGATAATTTTTTGATGCCTTCTACATTATTGTAAAGGAATTCTAAAAGACCATTGATCTCTGCGATACCGGCGTCCATCCCTACCGTAGAAAGTCTACGTTCTGAATCAGATATTCCTTCTTCAGTTTCCAGTCTTTCTTGTGCCAACGTAAGAGAAATGTTACATCCTTCACATAGAGTGACTAAGTTCTCTCCACTGTTTCTAGAATGTACTATGCTTCCTACGGATTTCCACATATCTTGATCCATGGATCTAAGGCCAGTAGGTTCAAAACAACACATTGCCTCGGTTCCGGATATCTCAATTTTAAGCTGTTCCGCAATATATCGTACAGCTGCTTCGATGTAAGGCAGTCTAGATGTTACCGTGCATCCAGGGAAAAGTTTCATCTGGAATCACCTGACATCAGTTCAAGCTTTTTTGGTACTTCGGAAACGCGTTCAATCTTTGAAAGACCTAATGCGACTCTATCCTCGTCTGTTGAATTGACGATGGACATTGTATCTCCGACCTCTTTGAATTTGTTATAGACTCGTCCGAACCTTTCGGGTATGTTTCCTTTGATTACCTCAAAGTTACGTATCTCCATTATGAGTTCCGCTACCTCGATACCTTTTGGACATACCATACTGCACCTATGACACATCAGACATGTCCACGGATCACCAGAATAAATTCCGTCGCGTATCTCACGTACAACATCATGAGGAACGATTCCATCGTGTTTAGCAGATGGACAGTTCTTAGTGCACTTTTTACACTGTATACAATTTTCTAAATCGTACTTAAGAGAAAGGAGAGATTGATCCACATGGCAAGACTAACTTCAAAATACATAACGCTTGTTTTTTACATTAGTTCAGCAATATGCTATTATGGACACTGGTTTTGAAGATCATCCTTGTCAGATCTGCGGAAAGCCATCTAAGAACTTTGCTTTCGCAGCTTACGTGTGTAACGACAAAGAGTGTATGGAAGCTGCTCGTATCGAACGCGGAGGGCCTGGCGGCCACATTAAGAGAAAAGCTGAAGGAAGGCCCATTATCCCCATAGACATGGACGATGAATGAGCGTTTCCTAAAAAAGTAGTTCTTTTAAAAGGTTTTAGTGCCTGAATACACGACATCCTGTGAACACCATAGCGATATTGTGCTCATTGGCTGAGTCAATGACCTCTTGGTCCCTGATACTCCCTCCGGGCTGTATTATCGCGGTTATACCAGCATCAGCAGCCGTGTCTACACCGTCTCTGAATGGGAAGAACGCATCAGAAGCCATAACGCAACCTTCAGTTGACTCGTTGGCCTTCATGGCCGCTATCTTGGCAGAATCCACGCGACTCATCTGACCTGCGCCGATACCAACGGCACGTTCGCCCTTAACGTAAACAACAGCGTTTGAAGTAACGTGTTTTGCGAGTTTCCAAGCGAAAAGAAGAGAATGGATCTCTTCCTCTGTTGGAGCTCGCTTTGTAACGACTTTCAAATTCTTTGGATCTATGTCTATGTCTTCATCAGTCTGTACTAACATACCGCCTTGGACTTTCTTCATTTTGTATTCTCTGTGTCTCTGTTTAGGTCCAATTGGCATTCCTGCCCTCAGTATGCGAATATTCTTCTTTGTTTCTAAGAGTTCAAGAGCCTCGGGCGCATAATCTGGACAAATAATAGCTTCAACAAAGTGCTTCTTGACTTCTTCTGCTGTTGCCAGATCACAATCCCGGTTTAATGCGATAACGCATCCGTAGGCGGACATTGGATCTACATCATAAGCTGTTACGAATGCTTCATTTATCGTGTTAGCAGAAGCAAGGCCACAAGGGTTAGTATGCTTCATTACCACAGCAGTAGGTTTCTCAAAATCCATTGTGATATCCAGAGCCTTGTCCAAATCGAGTATATTGTTGTACGATAACTGTTTACCATGAAGCTGTTCTGCTTTTGGAACTGTAGTTCCTTCTGTAAACGGATCTCGATAGAATGCTGCTTTTTGATTAGGATTTTCTCCGTACCTTAGGTCTTCGACCTTTTCACTTGGTATCGGGAAGGAAGCAGGGAAACCGTCGCAGAACTGTTTGTGCATTCTACAAGCTATCATGGCATCATAGTTCGCCGTATTAACGAAAGCTTCAGCCATAAGTTTCCCAAGTACAATATCGGATACTTCGCCCTTCTCTTTCATATCGTTCAGAACTTCGGAATACTGAGATCTATCGGTTATTACAGCAACAGATTTGTAATTCTTGGCTGCCGCACGAATCATACTTGGCCCACCGATGTCAATGTTCTCAACAATATCATCAAAGGACGAGTCTTTTAGAACTGTTTCCTTGAAAGGATATAGATTTACGACTACCATATCGATAGGCTGGATACCGAGATCGTTAATGGCCTTCATATGATCCTGAAGATCACGACGTGCCAATATTCCAGCATGTATCTTCGGGTGAAGGGTTTTAACTCGACCGTCTAACATCTCCGGGAATCCCGTTATATCGGAAACCTCGGATACTTTCACGCCGTTCTCTTTCAGAAGTTTGTACGTTCCGCCAGTGGATATCAACTCTACACCTTTAGATTCTAATTCCTTGGTGAATTCGACGATACCCGTCTTGTCAGAAACACTGATAATTGCCCTTTTGATCTTTATCAGTCTAATTCCTCCCTATAAGAGGCACAAATCCTAGACATACGTAGGCTCGTAATAAGTTCGTTCTACTAAAATATATCATTGAGCGGCCCTGTTTAGGGCCGCTCTGAAAAGGTTTATTCAAAAGAAGTTTTCAAACACACGTTCAGCACGGTTTTCTAATGTATCGACACCGGTGACTCTGCTAGCCATATCAGTAAGGGTAACAATATCCTCGTACTCGATAGAGTCGAAAGTAAACCTGCGGGTTCCTGCCATCAACTGCTTGAGGCCTTCTCCCAACCTATCATGAAGATAAGTAAACAGAGCAACACCGCCCCATGGAAGATCCTTTCCAAGTTTCTTGTCAGGGAACATGTCAGCAACAGTTTTAGCGGATATCATGTAAGTCTCTGGTTTGTCGCCGTATTGTCTTACAAAACTTGCTGGCAACTTTCCGTTGGCTGCAAGTTCTGAAAAGTGCCTTCCTTTCATAGCAGCAGCGATAGGTGCCCTGGCCATAGCTATTGATTTACATATAGGCCCGTCACCCATATCAGAAAGAGCGAAGGCCTTGTACATTTGAGATTCATTTATGAATCCGCCTGCGAAAGATATATCCGGTACGTACATTCCTTTTTTCTTCATTATCTTAGCACAGTTCATTACCTGAGCGAACAGCCAGATTGTTGGTGTACTAAGTTCGTTCATGTGCATAATCGGTGACATTCCAGTACCGCCTCCGGCACCGTCGAAAGTAAGTAAATCAATCTTAGATTCAGATGCCACATTCATAGTGAATGCGACAGCTTCTGGCTTGAAAGCTCCAGTCTTCAGGAACACGTTCTTTGCACCCATAGACCTAAGATTTTCCACGTCTTCTACGAATGACTTGTGTTTGGGGAACCCAATACGACTGTGTCTTTCGAAGGATTTGAAAGTTCCTGCCTTGAAGGCTTCCTGTACGGAAGGGTCTTCAGGATCTGGTACGACAACATATCCGCGAGCTTTGAGTTCAAGAGCCCTTTCGATGGAAGATAATCTTACTTCGCCTCCAATAGCTTTTGCGCCTTGTCCCCACTTGCGTTCGATAACGTCAACATCTAATTTAGAAAGTACATATTCGTCAACACCTGCACGTATATCTTCAACATTGGTTTGAACAACAATACGTCCGTTCTCTCCATCCCAGAAGTCTGTGTAGGACTTCACGCGGAATTCCATATCCTTAGAGGACTGGACTTTCCCGTTAGAGTATACTGCTTCGCTATCCATTCCGCAGACGTTTTCACCTATTACTTCACAGACTCCTGCCATAGCGGCTCCGGAAGCGAGTTCACGCCAGTTGGTTTTTGCCACTGCAGTGGAACCTAGTCCTGCAATGTGGAACGGTAAGGACATCTTTATTGGGCTCTTTCCACGGGATCCGATTACTGTGTTCACCTTAGCGTTCTCAAAGAAAGCTATGTCTGAATCAGCCTCGATACCTTTGGCATCCAATAGTTCAGCCATAATCTGAAAGTGTGACCAATCAAGGAAATAGTTCTTGTTGGAAGCTGCAGTACTCTTTCCGAAGTGCTCCGGACTAGGATATAGTACCTCACGACCTCTGAAAGCTCCCTTAGAGACTTCACACAATACGTTACAGTCCTCTGTGCATACAGGACACATTCCACTTGTAGGACATACGTCCTTGACACGGGAAACTGTGTCCGTAGTAGACTTTGAATTTTCAATTATGTACATTTCGTTCCTCTGTTCAGCGATTACGCCGTATGAACTCGAGTATACAGTCGTATGATATAAATCTAACTTATGTTGTCGATAATTTTTGATATTATTAGACGTTTGTCTAATTAAATACTATATTATTAGAGAAGTGATAGATATTTTTTAGATATAAGAGAATAAAGAGATGTTTTGTTATACGTACGTTGTAAGTAATAAAACGATATTTTCTAAGATTCGTAATAATTATGTGTAACGATAGGGAAACAACAGAACATAATATCTCAACGTGCTTCACCATTTAATGAGAAAGAGGGACTTGGAGATCACACTTGAGCGTCTTGAGAAACAGGCCAAGTATGATCCGGCGTTGGAACAGTATCCTACACCTGCGATTGTTGTAGCCGATATCATGTTAAACGCACATCGTAAAGGTGATGTTGAAGGACTGAAAATAATGGACCTAGGATGTGGAAACGGCGTCTTTACGATAGCTTCAGCATTGATGGGGGCCGGTGCATCTGTTGGATATGATATTTCAGAAGACGCTATTAATGTAGCAAAAAGAAATGCAATTTCAACAGAAGTTAATTCAGAATTCTTTGTTTCAGACGTAAATGATGTGTCAGAAGGAGCAGACACGGTTTTTATGAATCCTCCCTTTGGATGTCAGAATCGTAATGCTGACCGCCCTTTCTTAGATAAAGCAATGGAAATATCGGAATGTGTGTATTCGTTACACAAAGCGGAAACTGTAGACTTCGTAATAAAATATTGCGAAAAGAAACATAAAAGAGCGTCCCTTTGTAAAATATATAAGTACGACATTCCTCATATGTTCGAATTCCATAGAGAAACAAAACGCAGCATTGAGATAGCTGTTGTAAACATAAGGTGATTTCATATGAATAATAAAATTGAAGTATTCCCCGGAGACGAGGTAGCTGTAGAAGAAGAATATCTTGCATCAGACGGAACCTTCGAAGAGAATGGGAAAATATACGCGTCGCAGATTGGATACTTAGTATTGGATGATGAAGAGTGCGTTGCAAGGGTCGTAACACCGAACCCGCCAAACATCCTGAAGTACGGCGATATCGTATACGCAATAATAGCGGATATACGCAAGACAATGGCAACTGCAGACGTTGTTGCCAAAGAAGGGACTGAACGCGGCGTTGGTGGAGAGACATACGGAACGATTCACGTTTCGAAAATATCTCCTGGATATACTGACGACGTAGGACGAGAACTGAGGAAAGGAGATTTCATCAGAGCTATGGTCCTAGATACTGAACCATCCCTTCAGCTTACCACCAGAGACGAGCACTTCGGTGTTATACGTTCACTGTGTGGAACTTGCAAAACCGAGATGGAAATGAAAGGAAGAGGACTTTACTGTCCAGAATGTAAGTATTCCATGTCCAGGAAACTTGCTGACGATTACGGGAATGTTAAGTTATGAGTAAAAATGAAATTGAATGCCTTCGCGCCGAGATATCGGCACTTAAAACGCAGGTCAGCGATTTGAAAGACATAGTCAGCGGACTCTACATGATGATGGTCGAAGAAGACGAAGCTGAAGGTTCCCCGATACAAACGGGGAGGTACTTGAACTGAAGCTAATCGCATTGTTGTCAAGTGGGATCGATTCCCCTGTATCGGCTTATGTTATGACCGAGGTAGGAGCAGAGGTCATACTACTGCACATGGATAATTCACCATATGGTGACCAACGTTCTTTAGATAATGTAAAATTACTTGCAGAACGTTTACGAAAAGCTACTGGACAAGAGATGCCACTATATTCGGCGAAACACGGTCCTACTCAGGAGCAAATCAACGAGACTTGTGACGTAAGATATCAGTGTGTCATGTGTAAACATGTCATGCAACGTGTAGCAAGAGATTTGTGTAAACGTCTTGATTGTGTAGGAATAGTTATGGGAGACTCCCTAGGACAGGTTGCTTCCCAAACATTGTTGAACATACGTGCAGAGAACACAGGATTAGATTTTCCTGTACTTAGGCCGTTGATAGGGTTTGATAAACTAGAGATAGAAGAAATCGCTAAAAAAATAGGAACTTATGATATCTCTATAAGTCCGTCCGTTGACTGTACTTTGGTGCCAAGAGGACCAGTTACCAATGCAGAACCCTGCAAAGTGATGGAATTCAATGATCTAGCAGAGACTGATGAACTCGTTATGTCCTCAGTAGATTCTGCTGTAAGAATATCTTGATCAGTAGAACGCAGGACAATAGGTTATATCGTTCCTGTCGTAAAGCATATCCATGGTAACACGGCTGATATATCTTGCCTGTACTGCTGAAATATAGAGGAAGTTATCTCCGATAGGAATCTTAATGTCATTAGCTTTGGAAGGCTTAACTGTTGTAGGAACTAAGGCGGCACCGGTACACGCTGTACAAACGCGGTAATCTCTGCGCTCCGTCAGTATTCGCTTCTTAACATTTTCATCTACCGTAATAGGCATAAGTTCGACAAAGCCTGATTCTTTATTAAAATTGTTCTCTCATAATAAAGAAATCAGTGAGGTCAGAACATGGATTTTCCGTAGATATGGCATTAATTCCGTCCAATGTCGCTACCCGCCTATCCAATAATATTGCTGCACCTACGTCCTTGTCTGATCGTATCAGCCTTCCGATGGCTTGTCTTATCCTGCGGGTTGCCGGGATCTTTGACGCGTAGGTAAAGCCGTCACCGAACCTTATCTCACAATATCTAGTGAATGCCTTATGTTTGGCAGTAGGTCTAGGATATGGGATGCCGATTATGATTGCGACTTCTAAATCTTTATCCGGAAAATCAAGACCTTCACTTATTCGTCCGCCTGTTACTGCAAAAAGAACGCTATGAGGAGTATTAGTAAATCCTTCTACAGCCTCCATAAGGTCCATCTGGCTCATTCCTCTTCTTTCGTAGAATATGTCCTTGTCGATGCGCCCGGGTACTCCGTCACGAATGAAGGTGTCCATTAACTTATACGACGGAAAGAACACAGCAGTATTCCTTTTTGTGCATCTTGCCAGTTCTACAGTCCTGTTTTCAAGTAAAATAACATTCTCAGGATCGTTCATATCATCATATTTGGTTGAAACATCAGTAACATATTCGATCAGTAGATTTTCTGGATTAAAAGGCGAATCGAACATTCTGACTTCTGCGTTTAAAAGACCCAGTTCATTTGCGTAGTCTTCCAAAGGTGCTAAAGTGCCAGACATATGTATTGAAGAATGACATTCAGTCAACGGGAACGATGCTTCCCTAGGATCCATACAATAAACCTGAAGTTTAGTATTCTCGTGATCAATAACAAGTCTGACAAAAAACCCTTCTTCTGTAGTGTACCAGTGTTGTAAAAATCGTCCTAATGAACCTATGTATGTTCGAGGAAGTTTCTTATTCTTTTTCTTAGCTTCTGAGATTATCTCTCCTATGTCAATTAATGACATGACAATATTAGATATTGTACGAGACCCAGTGCCTAAACGTTCCATAAGCTCATCTTGTAAAAAATAAGGCGGAACAAGACCGTCGTCCTCGACCATATATTCTCGCGCAGATTTTATAACGTCACTCATGACATCAATAAAATCAGTTAGTTTGAAGCCTTCAGCAACCTCAGGATTACCCCATTCTTTTGCCTCCTTATCAGCAAGTGCCAGTGCCTTAAGACTGTATTCTGATGTCATGACTTCCCGTAAGTAATCAGGAAGATTGTGAGCTTCATCCACAACAAGGATCATAGAAGAAATGGGGGCACTTGCCCATTCTATGAATCTATGAAATACTACAGGCATGAAAATAAATGGATATGGCGCTATGATTACGTCTGCATCTGGTAAAACGTGTTTCATCAATTCATAATAACAAAGTTCACGTTCTTTGCAATAAGCATAAAAATCCTCTTGTGTGGGATGTTCGTTACGCATGTATTCTGTTATGCTGGCTATTTCAACATTTTCTATGTTAGCAAAATATTTACATTCACAGATTCCGTTTTCTTTGCGTTTGTATTCGGAACATAATTTAGATAACTCTTCTGAATTTCCCGTGGAAAGCTCCGGATCATCTGCCATCATAGGGCACGTGGATGCTTGCCTGCCTTGTAACGGAACACACAACAATGGAAGTTTTTCAGATATCCTGGCACATTCTGAAACTACCTGTTTTTGCTGGGACTTAGTCCGAGTTAAATAGATTACTTTACAGCCTGTGGACTTTGCTGCATCTATAGCCGCGGAAAGGGAAGAGATGGTTTTACCTGTGCCAGTACCTGATTCTATTACGGCTGCCCCTCCAATTAGGGATACTTCGTATAGAAATTTGACCATGTCTTCCTGGCCATCTCTATAAGTGTAAGGAAAAAGGTCCATGGGGGCGTACCCACATGGAAGTAAAAAGTGTTGTGGACTTACGATCTCTTCCAAATATCGTCTGGAAGCTCATCATAGACAGTATCTTCTGCTTCTGCCTCGACTTCCTTAATGCCGATATTTTCTATAAGGGCTTCAATCCTCTTCTTTCTAAAGAGCCAGAAGTGGATTCTCCACTCTCTTCCGTCGTACAGAGTCGTCTCCTCACGTTCAGTAGTGAGTATACCTGCATCCTCAAGCATATAGAACGCGTCCCGATCTTCGGGCTCAAGTATGTTATCGATTATTCTGTCAGAATATCCGAAAAAGTTCAGGACGTGAAGTGCCAGCAAGTAAGCTTCCTCTTCCTCCATCTCTCTGTTCGCTTCTGTTATTCCGTTCCTAATAGCTTGTGTAAGCTCTTCAACTGTTATCGTTACTTCCATGGGTTCTTCTCCTTACTTAGTTGTCTACAAGGTCGATAAACTTTGCGTCTTTCGCTCCCGAGACTTTTACTATGTTCTTTAGGACGTCTGGTTGAACGTCCTGATCTACTATAAGCAGCATTAAAGCGTTATCTTCGGACCTTCCCACTGCCATCTGTGCCACATTGATGTTAGCGTCACCTATTGCAGTTCCTATCTTACCAATCATCCCTGGTGCGTCCTTGTATCTGACGTAAACGATATCGCCGGACATTGGTACTTCGAAACTATAATCGTCTATACCTACAAGTCTCGGCTGTCCGCCGAAGACTGTGCCCCGTATCGTTCTGGATTCTTTTCCAGATATTGTTTTAACTTCAATTATATTAGTATAATCTACTGCTTCATCGGTAGACGATTCTTTGATCGTGATGCCTTTACCTTTAGCTATAGGTAAAGCATTGATAATGTTCGCCTGTCCAGGACCGATTATGTACTTCAGTACGCCCATTACAGTGTATGTGGTAAGCATCTTAGTCTGCTTGGATGCTAGGTCACCACAATAAGTAATCTCCAATCCATCGATAGGTGCATTGCCGTTCAACTGATGTGCCAGTACCCCCATGCGCTCTGCAAGAGGAACGTACTGTTCTGTTTCTGGATCAAGCTTACCCCGTGGTGCGTTGATTGCATTTGTAATCATACCGTCTTTAAGGAATCTAACGGCTGCTTCAGCCACTTCGGTAGCCACACGTTCCTGTGCTTCTACCGTACTAGCGCCTAAATGAGGCGTTGTAATAATATTATCAAGTTCGAGAAGCTTTTTGTTTGCTTCACAAATAGGTTCTTCGCACCAAACATCGAATGCTGCTCCAGCTATGGTTTTGTTCTTTAATGCAACGTAAAGTGCTTCTTCATCTACGATGCCGCCACGAGCAACATTAGCCAATCTAGCGTTAGATTTCATCATGTTGAACTGATCTGTAGAAATCATATTCCTAGTGTCAGGAAGTAGAGGCGTATGAATAGTCATAAAATCAGATATCTTAAGAACCTCTTCTAAAGTGGTAAGACGGACTCCGATACTATCTGCTACATCCTTTGGTAAGAATGGATCGTATCCTACCATTGTCATATTGAATGCCTTAAGACGTTTTGCGACTTCTCCGCCTACACGACCGACACCTATGATACCTAGGATTTTGCCGTTCAGCTCTACGCCTGTATATTTGGCGCGTTTCCACTCGCCTCTGTGCATAGAATCGTGAGCGAATGGTATGTTTCTAGCTAATGAGAGTAAAAGCGCACAAGTATGTTCAGCTGCTGAAAGAATGTTAGCAGATGGAGTATTCATAACAAGAATACCTCTCTCTGTTGCCGCGGTAACGTCTATATTATCCACGCCTACGCCAGCACGACCGATTACGCGTAATTTCTTAGCAGCATCGATAACTTTTTTTGTTACGTTGGTGCCTGACCTGATTATCAAACAGTCGTAATCGCCTATAATTTTACAAAGATCATCCTCAGAAAGATCGAACTTCTCATCTACAGGGAAACCTGAATCCCTTAGAATATTGAGTCCCTCTTTGCTGAGCGGGTCAGAAACTAGAATTTTTGTCATTTCATCTCATCCAGTATTTCGTCCATGACACTTAGTAAGCCTTTAACCCTTGCCTGGGTAAGGTCTCCCATGTGCCCTATCCTGAACGTCTTTTCTTTGATACCACCGTAACCGTTGGATATCTCGTATCCTCGAGTCTTCAGTGCAACATGGAACTTGTCAAAATCTAGACTGCCGCGGTTCAAAACACCGATAGTGTTAGACTGAACCCCTTCGTCAGGGAATATTCCATATAATTTATCAGCCCAGACTCTAACAAGGTCGGCCATCTCCTGATGGCGCCTGTAGCGAGCTGACATACCTTCCTTCAGCATTCTATCTAACTGGAAATCCAGAGCATACATTAGAGATACTGGAGGCGTGGTTAATGCATAGTTAACATCGCTCTGTTTTTTTATTTTCAAAAGATCTGTATAGAATCCGCGATTCTCAACTTTAGAAGCTTTCTTAAGCATCTTTTCCGAGCAAGCCATCATACCTAAGCCTGGAGGCATTGCTAACGCTTTTTGAGTTCCAAACATAAGAGCATCCGGCTCCAGTTCCTTCATATGAAGGTCCATTGCGAAAGATGATGTTACAGCGTCAATTATAATTAAAGAATCAGGATTTTGATTACGTACTTCATCGGCAATTGCTGTTGAGTCGCTGAACACTCCGGTAGAGGACTCGTTGCTGACCCAGTGGACAGCTTCAATATCCTTCTTGACTTTGTTAGTGATATGTTCTGGTTTGATGCCTTTGCCTAATGGCACTTCTACCTTTTCAACAGTTTTACCATTAAGTTCTCCGATTTCTATTGATCTATCGCCGAAAGATCCGCCTGTTATGCCAAGAGACTTTTTAGAAATTCCATTCCTAATCGCACCTTCAATCATTACCGTTGAAGAACCACCAACAAGGAAAATATCCATGTCGGTATCCAATGATTTACGGATCTTTTCAACTATGTCTGAATGAAGTTGCTTGTATTCTTTGGACCTGTGTGTTATTATCGGCCTGGTCATAGCCTCAAGTATTTCTGGCTCTACGTTTACGGGGCCTACGGTGAAAAGTTGTCTACTCAAACGGAATCCCTCTGTTCGTCATGCCACCGGCAAACGAACGATAACGACTATGCCTTAACCTATATTTATTTTGACGGACGCACTAGAGTTCACAGGTTGGCTAAGAAGGATTTGATCCTGCCAAGTCCCTCACGAATCTGATCTTCGCTGGTGGCGTAAGAAATTCTGAAATATCCTTCCCCTGCAGGTCCGAAGGCAGAACCTGGTGTGACTGCAACGTGGGCCTGCTCCAATAACATCGTAGCAAGTTTGTTAGACTTTATATCAACGTCATATCTGGGGAATAAGTAGAATGCACCCTTGGGAATGTTAACATCGAGGCCTTTCATCTCTGTGATAAGATCAACCGCCAAGTCTCTACGCTGAGTAAACTTTTTGACGAACTCAAGACGCTCGCTCTGATCTCCTTTGATAGCTTCTATTGAGGCTTGTTGTGCAAATGACACGCAACAAGATATCGAGTGAGATTGTAATTTGTTAAGATTGCCAATTGTTTCTTCGTTAGCTATAGCCCATCCCATCCTCCATCCGGTCATGGCATAGGTTTTAGAAAGTCCAGAAACGGTGATAGTTCTGTCAAACATATCAGGAAGGGATGCCATAGAGATGTGCTTGCCTTCGTAGATTACTTTCTCGTAAATCTCGTCAGATAGCACCATAATGTCATGCTCTGTAGCTATCGACGCTATTTCTTTAAGCACGCTTTCAGGAATAACACATCCTGTAGGATTAGAGGGTGAATTGATAATCATCATCTTTGTGTTTGGAGTGATTGCTGCTTCCAGCAATGCCGGATCAATTACGAAACCGTCTTCAAAGTAAGTAGGTACGAACACTGGTATCGCACCAGCAAGGCGAATACATGCCTCGTAGGATACCCATGCAGGATTTGGAAGAAGGACTTCGTCACCAGGATCAAGATAAGCCAAACAAGTCATGAATATGGCCTGTTTAGTTGGAGTGATAAGAACATTTGCGCCTCTACAAGGAATATTGTTCTCGCTATGTGCAGCCTCAGCCACAGCACGTCTTAACTCAGGGATTCCGAGAGATGGAGTATAGTGTGTAAAACCTCGATCTAAGGAGTCTTTACAAGAATCAACTATGTTCATAGGGGTTGCAAAATCGGGCTCTCCCATGGAGAACGAGATTATGTCCTCTCCTTCTGCCTTTAATCTACTGACCTTGTTAGAAATAGCTATAGTTCCCGACGCTGGAACATTCTGAAGTCTTCTTGATACCATCAACACACCCGTAGATTACCGAATTGTTATCATTTGAAGATATATAATGTGCCCGTCGAATTAGGTCAATATAGATTTGAGTCGACCAGTCTCTGCAGCTTCCTTTATATCCAAAGCCATCCGACCTGCTGTACTGAGTCCAGGATAAATAAAGTCAGAATACGGAGATCCGGATATGAAGGGGTTGGTACCTGCTACTATTCTAGCGGAAACTTCGAAGACTTTGAACTGTAATTTGTCGTTCACTACGGTTTCCAAACAGAAGGGCCCCCATATGCCTCCAAACATTTCGTAAGCACGGTCGACTACCAGTTGTCCCATCTCAAAAGCTTTCGGAAGTAAAGATTCTCGTAATACAACAGGAGTATTTCCTGTGACTACGAATGACGGATACAGTCCGTGTCTCTTTGAATCCTCAATAGATCCAAGCTTGTACATCTCGTCGATGTTACTCTCGTCACGACGGTCCATAGAAAGTAATTCCAAAGAACCACCATTTTCACATAAGTAACCGTCTTTCTTATTCGGATCGTAAAAGAAATGAATGTAATATCTGGTGCCCAAACAATATTCCTGTATCGTATACGGTTGGGTATTATCGATAGCCATCTTGAAGTCTGGGTAGTCCTTCGCGATAAAGAATCCACGTCCGCCTTTAGCTCCATGATACTTTACCATCACTGGTTCATGTATCTCTCGAGCATCGGATATCAAACGTGGCATAGGAACTCCTGCAGAAGTTATCCATTCTCTCTGCATCTCCCTGTCTGATTCCCATGCTAAAACACCACGGTTACCGTAAGAAGGTACAGCAAAATCTTCGAATCTTCTGGCGCCCATATATTCAACGAAAGATCCATGGGGAATTATGATCGTGTTCATATCATGAAGTTCGCCGATACGAGATTCCATCTCGTCGAAATCCTTGTATTTAATTATCTTATCCGGCTTAGCCAGAGGAAAAGCATCATAGTATCTAGTGTCATGAGAAACAGTCAATCCCAATGTTTTGAAGCCTAACTTACGTGCACCGTGAAAAATCTGAAGTGAAGAATGTGAACAAAGTGTCGCAATGGTAATGTCGGCGGGATCATAACCGTCAATAATATCATCAATCTTCTTTTTTGGAACCATATCCTATGATAGTTCTAATGCATTTAAAGATTAGGTCTGTACGCCAATAGAACGGTATTCGGAATATTCGGCGGACCCCCGGATTAAGTTTTATAGTGTAAAACCGTAAGAGTGGTTATCCGCATTAGCGGAGGTCGATAAAATGGATGAACAAGAACTAACACCCCACTATGAAGAACTGAAAAGGGTGCTGAAGGATAAGGTCGACGACACCGAACTCATGAACGAACTGAAAAAGTATGTCAACGAGTTCCACGTCTCTCCCGAAGCAGCCAAAAGAGGAATACTCCGTAAGCA
>DATESF010000012.1:0-10541 GCA_035271005.1 Candidatus Methanomethylophilaceae archaeon
CGGTACCTTCTGTGCCTATTTGAGTATCCTTTCCGTACATTGTGATAATTGCGCTCACAATAATGTATATTTACATATCCTAAATATTCTTTCCCATTATTGTTTTTATAAAACCATTGCTATTATCATAGGATGAAAGCAACGCATCTTATCATCTCGTTGTTTGCAGTGTTAGTTATTACTGCCTTAGTTACTGCTAATGATAGTGTTGCTGAGCCTGAAGAGGAACACTTAAATCTTGCTGATATGACTCTTTCTGAAATATTTGAATATTATAAACCGTTGTATTTTCCTGGACTTTGTCTATCCGTTTCGGTGTTCTTCTTTTATAAGATTATGAGGTATTCATTTTTTGATGAACATGAAGGGGGGAAGAAATCTCGATGAGTAAAAAAACGTACACGTTAGATGATTTTTTCGTTGAAGATATTTATGTGCTTGATACGGAGACGACAGGTCTCAAAGGTGCACCGGACGATGTTATTGTAGACATAGGCGTTTGTAAAGTCGATATAAAAAGTGGATCGATAGAACCCGTATATTCTTCAGTAGTTGGATACGATACGTCAAAATGGAATGATTATCGCCGTAACGCATGGATATTCGATAATACGGATATGACTTTGGAAATGGTTCATTCCGCACCGCCGTTCAGCAAAGTCTTAACGGAAATATCTTCTATCCTGAGTGGTAAAAGAGTTACTTCGTATAACACGGAATACGACATGAACAAATTCCTATACCGTGATCCATGGAACATGAGAGGCTTGTTTGTACCTTGCACAGACATAATGAAGGCGGCCACATACGTATGCAAGGTTCCAAGTCCTTACTATGGTAGAGAATATCAATATCCTAAGTTAGATTTCGCTTACTCTACAATAACTGACGGTGACCCCGCAGGCATAGACGGTAAACAGGACCACCGTGCCTTATCGGATGCGATGGTAGCTTCACACGTTATGATACAGATGTATCGGGACGGAACTTATTCGCCTTGAACGGCGTCGTTCTGAACGCCTCCGTCCTCTTCCATACTCTTAATAACTTCTTCTTCAAGTTTTTTATCGAACCATCTTTCGGTATAATCTGAAAGGAAAGAGAACATCCCACTACGTAGTACGGCTCTGGTAGAAAAGAACCAGACTATCACTAAGCCGATTAAAGGCAGATAGTATATTGGCGGGAATATGGCAGTCCATAGGAATTTTATTGCGAAATGCTGGGCTTGAGGTAAGAAGAATATACAGCAGAATAGTAATATCATCAATACAACAAGGATAGTCGGTTTTTTGTCCTTGACTATCGTATCATCAGTGGAGAATATTTTGTGTAAAGGCTGAACCATCAAGAGCACAAGTATCCCTGAAAGTATCATGAAGAAAAACATAGCGCTGCGTGCGTTGATGCTATTTATATTTGATTCTAAACTGGCTTCCGTACCTACTAAGTCTATTCTTTTTGCCAGCTCTGAATAATCGATACCGGCGGAATCGGCCATAAGGTGATAATCTATGTTTATGAAGGATCCTGTTCCTATGTAGAATATAGCGTAAATGATAAGCCCGAATACACCAATCATTATAGATGTGGGAACTGCAAAACGTATAACTTCAGGCAGTATCCGGTCTTTGTTAACCTCTGGCTTCGCCCATAGAGTCATTAAAAATGCTGCTATGGAAACAGTCATCAAAGCGTACAAAGTGTTCTGTATTGGTTGTATAGGCGCGCTGCGAAGAAGCAACATAGTGAATAGAATAAAAACCACAAGGGCAAAGTTCCGCGTCAGATAAATCTTTAAGATATCCCTCATTCCTGTGACGGTTCTGCGTCCTTCGGTAAGTGCTTTCGGTAACGCAGAGAATCGGTCATTCATAAGGACCATATCTGCAGCCCCTCGAGTGGCTCCACTTCCGCTTTCTAAGGATATTCCCACTTGAGCCGACTTGATTGCTTTTACATCGTTTACTCCGTCACCAACCATGGCAACATATCGGTTATTAATTCTTAGGGTGTCGATTATCAATTCTTTATGATCGGGTTTCATGCGTCCGAATATATTCGTCGTCATGATAGCATCGGTTCTTTCTTGACCTTCTAAATTATCTAAATCGTCTCCTGACATTAGTTTTCTTTCGCCAGGTATATCTGCAATATCGAACAAAGCCCAAACGGTCTCTGGATCATCTCCAGATATGACTTTTATGTCAATGTTGTTCTGCATAAAGATTTCCATTGTCTCTCTACAATCAGCACGAATTTCATCGGCTATCGATATGACGCTTACAATCTTCAAGCCGTCTTGAAGAATCGGTTCTTCTCCATTGAATAACGTACCGGAGCCCTCGCAAACCACTATAGTACGTAATCCCTGTTTCGACATCGAACTGATTATGTCGGAAACATCCATTTGGTCTTCAACGTGTTCTTTTAAAACGTTCCATGCACCAACGTATATTACGTACTCCACGTCGTCTTTTTTAGCGCGAATTGCACTGTATTTTCTTTCTGATGAGAACTGTATTTCTTCGATCAGATCGCTCTGATCCGAACCGAACCTATCTTCCAGCACTTCCACGGTTCTGTTACGACTACCTGTCGCACCAGCGAACAAACGTATCAAATCATTCGCCCGTTTCTCATCAATCTTGTATTCCACGTTTCTGAACAAAAGACGATTACTGGTGATAGTGCCGGTCTTATCCATACATACGGTGTCCACATGACTCATGGATTCAACTGAGTTCGACCTTTGAAGTAGGATGCCCGTATCAGCCATCCTTACGGCTGCGATCATGTATGTTAGTGTGATAAGAAGGAACAAAGCGATGGGTACGATGTCTAAAACAATAGCCGCGGCTTTTAGTTCTTCTACTACGGAATTGAACTCCCCAAGTATGAATTTGAGGATCATGTAAACGACCAAGATCACTCCTGCAACGGTTATCAATAACTTCGTAACAGCAGAAGTTTCTAGTTGCAGCGGAGTTTTCTTTCTCTTGTATTTACGTGCGCTGACCAGCATGTTAGCTGCAAAAGTATCTGGTCCTAGTGCTGTAACTCTGAAATATGATTCGCCTGTGATACAGAACGAACCTGAATAAATGGTGTCTCCAACATGCTTTCTTACGGTGCTAGATTCTCCAGTCAATGCAGCTTCGTCCATTTCAAGGGAACGCATCTCCAGGATCTCACCGTCTACCATAACTTGATCTCCAGCCGTAAGGTGTATGATATCGTCCATAACAATTTCAGATTGATCTATGACAACATCTACACCATTCCTGATGACGGTGACCATTGGTCTCATCTGTATAGCGATTTTATCAAGTCTACGTTTAGCCCTTATTTCTTGTATCGTGGAAACAAGAATGTTAAGGGCGATTATTCCGGTAGCTGAAAGGGCACTGTAATAGTCTCCAACGATGAACAAAAGTACACCGAGGATCATAAGAATTAGATTGAACCAGTTAAGAAAATTTTCTACAAATATATCTTTATAACTACGACTTACTGTAGATTCGACAGAATTTACGAGACCTTCGGCCTTGCGTTGTCTAATTTCATCAGCACTTAGGCCGCTGATTCTCATAGACCCACATTCAATTCCTTTATTAAATAGGCTGTACATGAGAAGCTATGTCTTTATTGGACATAGGTTCGAATTCTTCACTTTCTCCTAGAGATATAAAATTAATTACGCACTTGACAGGACGTTTGTAATATCCAGATACTGCATTTGCATACACACTGAGTTGTAACTTATACGTATCCAAATTATTTTTCGATACATCTGTTTTATAATCATGAACTACGGCGTGATCAGGATATAGTGCCAGTAAGTCGATTATTCCTCTCAGTGTAACATTGATATCATTAAGAGGTAATGAACAAGGAACTTCCACAAGAATTAAATCAGCGTCATTTAAGGAATTAAGGATTTCTTTAATGGCGCTTATCTCTGGAATATCCTCTTTGCTTTCTCTAGGTTCTATTCCTCTAGCTAATCCTTCGGCTATTGCGTGTACTTTCGTACCATACTCCATGCCTTTGCCGGATATTTCATCGGAACCTTCGCCAGGAGTTCCACTCTCAAATGTCATTATATCATGAACGCCGATGATTCTGCGACGAGGTTCAAAAGGTTCCAAATCAGGCCTGTTTACAACGTGTACATACGTCTCACGTATAGGAGCCATAAGATTACCAACAGAACCTAAATATTCCCCTCCAGAAAGTTCTTTTATGAAATTTGATGGGCTATTACTGCAAATCATAGTAACGTACTGTTTCGCTCTCGATATAGCTACGAACAATGTGCGTCTATCTTCACTAAAGTCTCTTTCTAAAGCTGAACGAACTAGTTCTGTTTTCCAGGATCTTCCTATTCTATGAAACTCGTCTACAGATACGATGTTTTTTGAACATCTGACTCCCTCTATTTCGCTGTATGTTATATCAGAATAATCCCCTCTATGGTTTGGTATAACTCCCTTATTTAGTTGAGGTATGATGACTATGGGATACTCTAGACCCTTGGACTTATGCATTGTTTGAATAAGTACAGCATCAGTGTCTAGATTTGCATCTATATTGTAGGTATTATGTTCTTTAATATCTGTTTCAATTATTCTTATTAGATCAGATATTGTTAGTAAAGATGAACGATAAGCTGTGGACATAGTTGTTATTATGGCCTGGGTTACATCATTATTAAGACCATAATATGTAAATATCGATGATATTAGGTCTGTGATCCTACGTTTCTTCTTTATGAATTCTGCTCTCATAGCTAGAATTTCGGATGGTGCTTCAGCGAAGTTTCCATCTTTGTCAGGTCTAAGGATACGTCGTATATCGTTTATGTTGTACTCCATATCCGAAAGTATACCCGTGAGGCCCCAGGAGTCACGCTTGTTGTTCAGATATTTCATCCAGGAAAGAAGGAGTTTTCCCTCTCTTGTGGACATGATTTCCACATCCCCTTGAAGGAACGCCGGCACTCCACGTTCAGTAGCATTTTCGTATACTGCGCGACACATTTTTCCATTTTTACATATTACAGCAATATCGCCATAATTTGGTTTTCTTGTCTTGTCGCCGTCACATATAGAATAATTGCCTGTAACGTAATCTATGATCCTGGAGACTGATTCCGAGGCCTCGTCTTCCTTTGGAACTTGTACGTACCTAACATGGGTATTGTCGCCTATTTTTTCGTTCCCTGCGGTAAGTTCTACAACAGTTTTTACATCTAGGTGTACGATTTCTTTCTGTGTTCCTTGTATATTTAAAACACGGAATGAAGTATCTATTACCTCTTGAGAACTGCGATAGTTCACGTCAAGTGACAATCTGTTTACTACAGGTATCTTGAAGGGAACACGTTCATTATCGTCGTTAAGATAGCTACGCATTGTAACCGCACGTTTTTCAAAATCGGTTATGTTTTCTATGGATACGAATCTGAATCCATATATTCCCTGTTTCCAGTCGCCTACAACGCAAAGATTCGGTTCCTTAAGGAGCATCAATGCGATCATCATCTGGTTCTCGTTAGTATCTTGAAATTCGTCAATCATAACGTATCTGCATGACATGCGATCCCTTACGCCTTTGTTACTGTAAAGTATCAAGAATGCGAACACAGAGTTCAGTCCGAATGTGAGTCTGTCATCAGCAACGCAGTGACGTATAAAATCATAATAAACATCATGGATGAACTCTAGTATATCCGTACGGTCTTCAAAGGCGGAAGCCTCAAGAATATCCGCGGGGATTTCCATGCCATCATCTAGAATTGGGAATCCTTCAGCATACAACATTCCTTCATCCATATTTTTCTGAATCTTTTTTAAAGATTCTTTTCTAGCTTTGAGGTCGCTGTTCATCTTTTCTAGGAGTGACATTATCTTGTCTGTGTCTCCTAATAGATCTTTTCCGTCTCCACCGCCGAACCAACCTTTGCTCAAAGGTACTATTCCTTTGGACATGAGCTTACTGATCAATCCGTATATCGTGGAAGGGACGGTGCTAGCTATGATTGCTACATCTCCGTACTCTTCGCCACGTTCAGCGCTGAACATATCAAAGAAATCACTAAAATACTCGCGATTCAACGTCTCATTCTCTATTAACGTCGCTCCTCTAGTTAGACGTTCTCTGAAACCAAGGAAATCACTAACGACCTCAGGGGATTCTTTAACAATAGAGTAACAGAAGGAATCAAAAGTTCCCGCTTGCACTAGTCTAGTATCTTTTTCTAATTTACTAGAAGTAAGTTTTTCTCTTATTCGCTCTTCCATCTCGGCTGCAGCGTTTCTAGTGAATGTAAGAAGCAGGACATCTTTAGTTTGGATATCAGGTCTACTTACGATATTCACATATCTGTTGACTATTGTGAATGTCTTTCCCGTTCCTGGTCCTGCATCGACCACATAGAATCCATCTAAACTTTCTGAGATCTTCTTCTGTGCTGGATTAGGTTTACTGGTCATATTCGTCACCTCCTTCGTCTACTGATACGGGTTCTCTAGTGCATATGGATGCAAAACCACATTTTTCACAGTCTTTGATAGGTTTAGCAGGGAATTTTGAATTCATCATTATCGAAGCCTCAGAATGATCTTTATCTAATTTCTCGAGGAACTTATCCATTGAATCTGATGGTACCAAAACCATTCCTCCTGATGCCCAGTAATCTTCTATTATAATTTTATAAAGCTTCTTAAGCGCACCTATTACTTTCTCCGTTGTTTTTTTCAATGGCTTAAGACCAAGTGAAGAAATTATCCCATTTATGAGTGAATCGTTGGTAATCCATTCTTCAGGTGGAAGGCCCGATTCAATTATGGGTAAAACAAAAGAATCCCAGTCATCATACATTTCTACGTAAGCTTTTACATTATTGAACGATTCTCTTACAGGTGAATCTTGACCTCTGATGGCTTCTGATTTTGTTTCTCTAAGTAATTTTACGTCTACTGTGCAATCTCTAACGGATGTTTCATCCTTTACACGTCCGTCAGTGCCGAACAGATAGAAAAGGCCAAAAGTTCCAGTCACGGAGATTCCAGAATCTCTCATAAGAGCAAGATAAATTAGCGGTTGGGTTTCAATATAATTCTTACCGTCCATATTGAAGCCTTTAACGATATCTTTAGCAGTCTTGAATTTGCCCGTCTTGTAATCTATAACTTGCGAATCAAGTAATAAATCAAACTTTCCAAAGATAGGATGTACTGATGATGTTGAATCCCTCTCAACAAAACTACTGGTTTTTTCCAATCCTTCTGCTATCATCAATGCATTTGGATATTTACGTGATGAATTATCAACATCTAGAGGTACAGGTTCATTCATTCGCGAGTCTATGAACGCCATAAGGTTCCTAAGGCCTACTCTAATGCGGTCTAAATCTAAGTTCTCCATCATCGGACATGATAGGCCAGCATAGGTATTCCCAATACGTTCAACATAATATTCTAAATCTTTATTTCTAATAACATCAGGATAACACACGTACATTTCAGCGAATTCGTGTAAAAGATTTCCGAAGGCAGTCCATTCATTATCTGGAGTTGTAACAAGATTATTGTAATAGAATGCCCGAGGGCACATACAATATTCATTGTATGTCGATTTAGTAAACTTCCATTCCTTAGATGTATCGTTATCTAAATGCTCTACACCAGTCTCAGGAAAAGTCTCTTGTTCCTCAACGTACCATGAGCCTTTCTTTACGTCAGCAATATCGCTGAACTTGACGACGGAACGAGATCTTCTTTCGATCTCATGTACACCTTCAAAGAGTAAAGTAGGTTTAGCGATCTTTCCATTTTTAGTTGCGTTAACAGCATATATTCGTGAAGAGCCCTGTTGAAGCAGTACGCGGAACTTCATAGCATCTTTTTCCGCTTCTGATTCTTTATCGATATACTGTTTACCTATGATCTTATTTCCCCATTCATTCCCCATTCCTAAATAAGCGACGAATGGTCTGTCAATGAACATGGACTTATGACAATCTGTTAACAATACGCCTTGTTTCTCACTGTCTGGTATCTGATCGTTATGATGTAGTTCAGAAACATTGTTTACAGCATAGTTCATCTCTCCAACTAACTGTGAAGTAACTGTACGTTCATTGAATTTTAGTTCGTTTAATATCATGCGTACCTGAGGTTGGTGACGTTCACGAACCACAAGGTCGCATACTTCTTCAAACGTCATTTCTTTGATGTTTTTCATACTGTTTGCAAGTTCAAGAGCTCTACCGCCTATATCCGGAAGTCTTGAAAGCAATACGTTGTCGTGCTTTGGTCGTATAGTACCGCCGTAGGCTGAAAATAACTCTCTAATGTGTCTTACTCTTATGGTTCTATAGGATATTGCAAAGTTTAAAAATCGTAAAAAGTCACGTATCTGCGAGAGATCACGTACGGTCATAGTGTTCTTGAACGGTATTTGACGTCTGTAAAGGGCGGCACGAACAGCATCGGCAATGCCGCTTTCAGTATCCATCACTATAGCAATATCGGTGGCGCGTTCAACATCAATCAAATCTACGATGTTTTCTGCTACTTGTCTATCGTTTCCTATTTCGTAGATAGTTTCAATTTCAAATTCTTCCGATTCAATAATAATTTCAATCTCTTCGTGTTTGATCGGAATAAAGTGTTTATCAAGATCATCAAATAATTCTATACCGATAACAGCTGTTCGCTTATCAGAGAAGATATTTTCTGATATTACCAGTCCTAATTTGCTCTTTTCGTTATAAGTTTCTGGTACGAATACGTCCATTGCTTTTTCTATAGTAGGTAAAGCAGAATAGGATTGAAAAACATTTCTTGATAGTCTAGAATAAAGGTGTTTTCCAACATCTGAAGTATATTTTCTTATGTTTTTTATATTTTCTATCTCGCCGTGTACGTATTTGAATCCATACCCTGTTTCGTCAGCAACAGTGGCTACTACTTCGAGATCACTCATAACGTAGCCTCCTAGAATTTGAACAGAAAGTTCAGCAGCAAGTTGCCGTGGAGTATAAGCAAAGCCTCCGATCATGGGGCGATCTATTCTGCCGTTTAGAGCCGTTGCAAGAGGGGCATCGTTTGTTATAACGATATCAAAATCTCTGACTTCTTGGTATATTTCGTCGATGCTCTTGGCCCTATACATATTTCTGTATCTATGGTTAAGTAGTAATGTTTTCCTCAAACGTAATAAAATATCCCGAAGAATCGGTGGCATTATCTATTATACTTAACCTTCAAAGATACGTGACGGAGATGTATGTAATCGAGGTCAACGCCGATGGCGATAAGGGATATCCAGACAACATAGTCGTAGAGGTTGGAGTATGCAAGGTCGACCTAGATCGTATGGATTTTGACTCAATCTATAACGACATAATCTTATTGAATCCAGTGGACATGGGTAAGACATCTTTGGACTGGCTAACTGATACGGCGGGAATAGATGTGCGTGAACTTTATTTAGGGACGCCACAGGAAGAAGTTGTTTCCAACGTAAAAGAACTGCTTAAAGGAAACGAAGTGGCCTGTTTTGACGTAGGCGTAACATTCGGAAGATTCCTTTTGTACGAACCTTGGGATTTCACCAAGGAAATAACAGTCATGTCTTCGATTTCCTCTAGGATACCTAGTAACGCATCACCTATTGTTAAAACCAATTTACAAGAGCGCATCGGATATGCTTATTCCAAATTATGTCCTGATGATCTTGCAAATATTGGTGAAGGGCGTAGAGCGCTTCATCTAGCACAGATGACTTCTGAGATAGTGATCAAGTTACGTAAGAACGGACTTTATTAAACTCTCAAAAATTTAAGAACGGATCCGAAACGTGTTTCGAGTAACTGTGCAAGATAAGACGAAAAGTAAACTATGGCAAGTAGTATCAGTGCGAATATCAAGATCACACGAGTAAAAGATCCTACTGAATCCCACCAGCTCACGCATAGAACCATGGACATGAAAATCAAGGCTCCTATAATGAGGAAATACCAACCTTTACTTTCTTTATGATCTAGATAGATTAATCCCAGTCCTTGTAATCCAAATATTCCTGGTATTGCTGCTAATAATGTAGCGATAGTCATGTTTCTTTGTAATGATCTAGAACTCGTAGTAGCAGACGATTTTCTTTCTGAAACATCGTTCCTTGGAACTTGACTATAACATTTAGGGCAGGTAACACTATTAGACGGTACGATTTCGTTGCAGTTAGGACATCTTCTATTACTCATTTTCTCACCTTAATCTTGAACCCGGTGCATACGGCGGAAGCAACGAGTTCATCTTTATTGTAAACCTTTACGTCATAGTTAGAGATAGAATTAGACTCGTTTATGAGTACAGCTTCCGCTCTAAGTACACCTTCTTTAACGGTACGGTAATAATGAACGTTTACACACTGGCCTACTGAATCTCTACTGATATTGGACGCAATTCCAAAAGTATGATCTATTAATGCATAAGTAGCCGCACCGTGTACTACTCCAAGGCCGTTAAGTA
>DATESF010000013.1:0-8513 GCA_035271005.1 Candidatus Methanomethylophilaceae archaeon
TCTTCATGGAGACGTTTGACCTGTTCTACCAATTGATCATCGTCCTCACGAATAGAAGATGGATTTTCAAGGTAGAAAGTATCCTGAAGATCCCTAGCAGGGTGGTCTTGAGGAGTAAAGAGCACGTCCATATTCCAAAAAGAAGGTTGCACATATTCCGAAGACATCTCTGTGAAACCCATATCCAAGAACATTTGTCTTACCTGATCAATAAGTCTTGTAATAGGAGATCTTTTTGCAGGATATATAGCGGGAGCGAAGGTATGCACGTCATACTTACGATATTCTGCGTCTTGCCACTCCCCGCTTTGGATTAAACGATCAGTTATGTCAGTAATCTCTTTCTTCAACTCTACGATACCAGAACTTGCAATAACTTGACCTTTCTCAGTAAGAGATATTTCATGAGAAAAAATAGGAGACTCTTTTATTATTCCGCCCCGGCCCTTAAGCTCTTTGATTATTTCTTTATCGACATCTATCTCAGCGATAGGGGCTTTTGATAGATTAATGAGAAAATCTTCAACAGGCAGTCTTTTTCCTAACATCTCCTTGCCTTTTACAGTAAGTGCCAGTAAACTTAAATTCCCTTCTTTGATTATGTCAGCAAGACCTTTTCTTTTAAGCCATCCAACTGCAATCTTATCCTCTCCGTTGGGAATAGCATCGGCAAGAGCAGACATTTCCAACTTTCCGCCTGCTGCATCTATCGCTATTACGGCCTTTCTTTCTGGAAGACCTTGTATGACTATAGAATCGTCACCGATTGCATAAAACATGGAACTTTCTTCAGATATTTTGGCAAGACCTTTTGTTTCTAACCAAGATGCTGCGCCCATAACCTCTACTTCGATAGCAAACCCGTGGCCGTCGATCAGTTCCTGAGGTGATGCTTTTCCGCCCACTGCATCAAGTGCCAGCAACAATTTTCTCTCGTTATAACTGAGTCCGTCAGCGATAGTTTGATTCATCTTATTCGCCGTCCTTATTCCATTTGAATCCGCAGAATGTCATTTTGTCTACAATATCACGAGCTTTCTCGCGCTTTTCTTGGTGCCCTTCCAGGAATACGTTAATTCTTGAAGTTAGCTCAGCTTTACATTCTCCGCATAGAATTCCGCCGGATCTGCATTTGACTGCAAGCTCATTGACTTTTGAATCGTCCTGTTCGAACATATAAAAGAAGTATTTGAAAACAGCACAGACTTCGGGATTTCCACCTTTCTCTCTCTGCTCTTCTACTGTAACGCATCCTCCTGTGAATGCACGCCCTACTTTTTTCTTTACAACTTTCGGTTTATCTGTAGTGAATATAGTCGCGTTCTCGTTTGATGATGACATCTTGTCGCCGCCACCAAGGCCAGGAAACATCTTACAGTAGATCATTGTAGGTTTAGGATATCCGAGGCCAGGGGCCACATCTCTTGCAACCCTAAAGTGAGGATCTTGGTCTATGCCGCAGGGAATCAAACAAGGAACTTGTCTGCCTGCCTCTTCAGTAGGCAGGAACGCAGGAGCTGCTTGAATTGAAGTAAAGAATATGGAGCCTAAATTAGTAGAGTTATCAAAGCCAAACACTGCCTTGGCTGTAGAGAACGTTATTTTTTTAGAAACTTTCAATGCGATGGGGTAGAGCGTCTTGATATTCTCTGTGTCTAAAATAATCTTAGTCTTTTCAGGATTGAAACCTAGTGCAACGAAATCTAGAGCGTTCTCATAAGCCATGCTACGAGTCTGCTCCAAGGTTAAGTCTTTGAACAGAAATTTCTCGTCATCGGTCATCTGGAACAGCATTTCGACGTCAAATACGTCTTGAATCCATTTGTTGAATACCCATGGCATGATATGCCCAAGATGTGTATTTCCGGAAGGGCCGCGTCCAGTATAAAGAACAAATTTATTGCCCTTATCATATTCGTCAAGTAGTGAATTGACGTCCCTGTGTGAATAGAATATGCCCCGTCTGAGCATAGGATGTATCTCGCCGTAACCTTCGAGGCGCTTCAACAAAGCGCCGTCTATTGATGTGGTGCCGAACCTCTCCTGTAGAAGCTCGTAATCGATATCCCCCGTTACCTCCCAGGGCGTAACCTTAAAATCCTCTGCCATTCGGGATGGTTCACGTACCACAACGGTTTTAATCTTTCTGATTAAGTTTAGAAAAAACGAATCCCTTATCTATCTTGTGATAAATCACTTTGATATGTGGAACGTCCTCGGTGAAAAAGCGATATATCTCGATATACCCTATATTTTTACGAAAAGAATGGGAGAGCTCGCTGGAGAGGGCGAGGTTGCTGATAGGTTCAGAGAATGCCTCAATGCATCAAATATAGAATTTATGATCAATCCGGAATCGGAAGAATGTTCATTTATGGTTTATGTACCAGATGACCTTGCTCCGGAAGATATTCAGACTGTTGCTGAAACCGCTTTGAGTGTAGCTCAAGCCTACGACAGCCCTCTTTTAATGGCTGAGGATACGGAACAACGATATAAAATAATATTCACCAACAACAAAGAACCTGAGCTTCTGGGTCTTAATAGGACCGAAGGATTCGGCTCAGGACAAGTGTTTATGCCTATTTTTGAATCACTTTCAAAACAAGGAAGGATGAACCCCAAGTTCCAAGAATGATCATCTTCCTTTCGGAAGTACCAGCTCTCCAAATTCAGACAAATCTCTACTAGGAGTTCCTGGAAGTTCTCCTCCAGACATACGAGAATTATTATCGTCATCCAAGCTGACGAATATCGGTACAGGGCGGAATATCTTCCATTTGGCTGCAATATCCTTCACCAAAGGCCTTTCGTTCGTAGAATAATAGAGTAAACAAGTGTACCCTACAACGAATACTATAGCAAGTGCGGATGCCCCTATATAGGCAACTACGCGCATCATATCAGCTTGATTTATTGCTAAAAGAACGTATATCAGCGTTGCACCGATGGGCAGCGCCATTCTCTTAATTGTCTCCATTGCCCCACCATGTACGTGGAACGCGCGGTAGTTGGTTTGCACCCTAACGTCAAGTGATTTAAATATAGTAAAAGGCAGAACCAAAAGCGGGATTATTAGAACTAAAGAGAACATGAATATGGAGATTTGAGATACTCCATCGAGTGTCCCAGGTTCCATGAAGGCTGGATTCATCGATATGTATATCCAAATGGTCATGCCGAGCATCAACGCTACGCCGATAGTTTGCATCATCTCCTTCCACGGGATAGACATTCTTTGAAGATTGTAATTCATCGTGATGTTCCTGGTATCAAGGTCCTCGGGGACGTTGAATAAAAAGGACACCATTTTGTCAAAAAAGCTCATTTTGTTCTTGACGTTCATATACTCTATTGAATGAACGATTGAGTAAAACGTAGCTCTCTGTATCGCCTCGGCTATTGCGACCACTCCTGTTCCTCCAATCAATATGAATAAAAAGAAGAATAAAGTCGTAGGAGTCAATATAATATATTCGAGGAAGTGGACCGCTGCAAGTGCGGCTACTACGATCACAAGTAAAGCAAAGGACTTCCAACGTTTTTCTGAAATGTAAATAATTATTCCATCGAAGAACAAAGGTAACGTTAGAACAGGAACCATGTCATAAGCGTTATAATTGCCTGTTCCAGCCATATAATAACACAAAGCTATGCATGGAATAAGTGCCAGTATAGTGATCAAAACAATATTTTTGTCAGATTTCCTTAATAAACTTAAGTCAGAAGAAAGTTTTGTAGACCAGAACGAACCCCTACTTCCTCTTTCGATTTTAGGTTTCATTTCTTTACCGCCCATACTTCGACTTCGACTTTTGCCTTGTCGCCTCTGAAAACTCCCAAAGTGAATGCCATTTCGTTACATGTTTCAGTAGAGATCGGCCCTAGCTCGCCTTCTGTTACATTGAATATGTGTCCAATCGGGCGTCCCCCTTCGTTTAACATAACTATATCCACAGGAAAATCGGACCTTGCGTGTAAATAAAGCAGACGCTTCGGTTTGACATCGATCCGAGTAACAACTACGTTGCGATAGCAACTATCCTCTCGAGGGTCGAAATCTCCTACGGATATCAGCTCTGGGCCGAACACGTTCTGCTTTCCTGTAAATAATGCCATTGTTATTAGACCTTAGTTAACTGTTGCAAGATATAGATATTTATCAGTGTTTGTAACGAACGGAAAAAAGTATTATTCGTCCATATCGTCTTCTAAGTCAGTAGAGAACTTCCACATTTTTGGATAATGTCCTGGTTCCATTAGCACCCTTTCGGTACGTACGGCTACTCCTTTGTCAGTTAACATAATTTTTGATGAGGACATTGATGCCTTTCCTATTGCAACTAGTTCGCCACGAGCAGTCATAATTGCCACCAATGCATTCTTCCTGATTTCATCATCGAGTTTGTGTACGCCAGATACCATTAGATCAGCACCGTGACATATGGCATCTACAGCAGTCGGCTTTATTATGAACTTAGGAAGAGGTTCGACTAGGACCTCCATAGGCTTTATCACGCTACGGAGCCACTCTTCTCTTCCCTTCTCCTGCCAGAACACATATGCATCCTTTAGATCGTGTAATGTGACTGAATCAGCTTCAGTCATTTCACCGGAACGTGTGCGCCTTAGTTCGATCATATTGGCTCCACTTCCCAGAGCCTCACCAATGTCTACGCACAACGTACGTATGTATGTGCCAGCATCACAAGATATTCTGAAAAGCACATCTCGTCCATCTATTTCGAGAATTTCAAGTTCTTTTATCGTACGAATTCTTATCTGTCTTTTGACTGATGAACGTACAGGAGGAGTTTGGAAAATCTTACCTATAAAAACATTCATTACGTCCCGTATCTTTTTTTCAGGGCGGTCTGCATGTAACTTCATGACACACAAATATTCTTTATCTGAAGAAAGTACAATGTCGGTAAGTCTTACTGCTTTGCCTGTGGTAATCGGAAGAACGCCACTAACATAAGGATCCAAAGTTCCGCCGTGTCCAATACGCTTTGAACTAATGGCGTCTCTTGCCCACGCTGTGACCTGATGAGACGTTGGCCCTGGTGGTTTATCGAGTGCGATCACGCCTGCTTGTAGAAGTTCGCCTAAAGAACGATCTGAAGGGCGCTTGCCCCATTTGTCCTGTAGAGTATCAGGATCTTTTACTAGCATTTCTTTCATTTATAGCTCCGAGTATTTTTTCAATTACTTCGTCCGGCGTTAAATCATCAGTATTGATAATCAAGTCATATACGCTTAGATCGTTGATATCGATGCCGTAATGTTTCATATATCGTTTGGCCTCGGATTCTTCGCGTTTAGCAGTATTAATACATACTTCATCCAGTTCGTCACCTTCGCGGGAACAGATACGCTTCATCCTAACTTCGGGGCTGGCGTAAATGTATATTCTAAACGCGTCGATGCCTTTTATTTTAGTAAGGTATGCTGAAAGTCTTGATTCTAAGATTATCTCGTCGTTCTCTCTCGCCACTTTTAGTATGACAGAATCAATTTCTCGATCGATAGATGGGTCATTCTCGGCCATATCTCCTAGTTCCGCTACGGAGACTCCTCTCTGTACAGCAAGATCTCTAAAGGCTTGACCGAATATTGTCGAACGCCACCCTAGAATCTTAGAAAGATTTGAGCATGCGGTAGACTTCCCTGAACCAGGGGGGCCGCTTATAGTAACCCTCATTATACCGCGGCCGAGGTTTCTTCTTCCAGTTCAGCGAGACGCTTCTTAAGAAGAAAATGCCTAACGGTTTTGTTCACTAACTGCCCTATAGGTATACTGATTAATGTGTATATCAAAATCCAAGATGGAAGAATGAATGATGACGTTAAATCGACCACAGACCATGGGACATTTATCAATATGTTTCCTGCTTCTCTAGCAGTTACATTTATGAAATAAAAGACCCAGGCGTATATCGGTATAACAATGAGCATCGTTACTGGCATAACCTTCATTTGATCCTGACTGGCACTCATAGAGGCAGCCATGATCTTAGGTTGTTGTTCTGTGAGCTTCTTAGTCTTATAAAGATTATTTTCCAACCTGGCCGTACGCATCTCTTGATTGAACTCTTTTTGAATGTGTTGGTTCTTAGCCATCTTTATAGGATCACTCATAACCGATCTTATGATACTGCTTAATGAGGTCATTATAAGTCCTGCAATTATCAGTGTTGAAACGGGGAACTCGCCCTGGAACCCTATGTATTTGAACACAACGTTAAGGTACATTCCAACCTGTTCCCGGTAGATCATAATGATGAACATTATTCCCATTGCGAATAACATTCCCAACATTGTGTTCTTGGGCATCTGAGGAGTATTTTCCATTGAACTATTCATCTGACTCTTCATTGAGCTCGGACTTCCTGGATTAGCCATTTTCATTCACTCCCAAAGAACCCTCTCATAAGAGGATTCATTTCCATCATCTGCTCACGTCCCATAGACTCATAGAATTTTATCAATATGCCTACAGTAAGCAGCACTCCGGTACCTCCGGCGTTTCCCGTAGTACCTAGCATATCAGCAAAAGCAGCTAGGGCCCCGACTAAAGCACCGGAAATTATTGTAATCGCTGGAATATAACGGTCCAGCACACGTTTCATAACTCTCGGATCCTTACGGAAACCTGGAATCTGCATACCACTCTTTTGAATCTGTTTAGCTACCGCTTCAGATCCTAAATTGGTGGTCTGCACCCAGAATTTAGCAAAGAATATCGAGCCTATCACCATTATTGACATGTATATGGCCATATGCGATACGTTCGCGATGGCCCCATGACCATTTCCGTACCGTATCGGGTCCAATATAGGCATCAGCCATGACGACAGTCCTGTGGGCGCCGACATATACCAGGCGAGACCTCCGGCTGCAGAGGTCGATCCTGGCTCGAAAAATCCGATAGAACTGTTACCACCTATGAACGGAATCGCACTTAATGTTGGATTCGTAAAGAACAATAGCGCAAACATACTGATGTTAGCAAGCAGAGCGGACATGAGTATGACCGGGATATTGCTTGCGTATAACAGTTTGATTGGATAGCGTCCTCTAGCCCCTCTGGCACTTCCGTGTGAGAGCGGTAGTTCTATTCTTGTAGATTCTAGATATGCCACTACGAAGAATATCAATACGGTACACAATAGAGCTACTAGTGAATTCGGTTCACCTAGGAATATACTCTCATATCCCCAACTAGACATTTCTGCCGAGTTTGTGTTTGTCAATATGTATATCGCTTTAGGAATAGTTCCCGCAGGCGTATTATCCATGCCTAACGGCATGTCCCCTGCTATTGGATTCCAATTCAAAGTACCAGTGAATATCGCTTCCGATACACCTGCTGCTATGAACAGTGAAATACCACTACCGATACCCCATTTGGATATCAATTCGTCCATAAGGAACACTATGTAGGAACCAGCGCACAGCTGAGCTATTATGATCAACTTAGCGCCATTGCCACCGGCCGCGTTAACTAATCCTGAGGATGGTACTAAGTACCCAAATACCTGAGGAGCGGCTTCAAAAATTATCATTACTATGACAAGTAGCTTCAGTGTGGACTGATAGCATGCCTTGTCTTCACGTTTCGTCAGATCGAGTTTTATTATCTTCGCTCCAACGAACAATTGCATTATGATGGAAGCTGTAACTATCGGACCAATACCTAACTGAAGTATCGTTCCAGAAGCACCAGCCATGATCGTCCTATACTGGGCGAACATGTCCATTGTCTGACCTTGATCCAACCCGTAAATGTACACATTGGTCATTACGAAGTACAACACCAGGACGACGATGACCCACATCATCTTCGTCCTGAAGTGTACATGCCCTTCAGGGCGTTGGACCGAAGGAAGCCTGTCCGATATAGGCTTCAATTTGTATAGCAGACTAGGCCTTTCTTCCATCCTTCATTCCTCTCAGACGTCACTCAGCAACGCTACCGCCAGAAGCTTCGATCTTCAGGCGGGCTTTCTCCGAGCTATGTGCGACCGTAACATTAACGGGTACATCAATGTTACCGTTTCCGAGGAGTTTGGTTATGCCCGCCTGACCGAGGTTTACGCAGTAAGCGTCACCCTCCTTCTTGGCGAACCCTTTTGTAACAAACTCTTCGAGGGCCTCTTGTAGCTCGGACACGTTGATGGTTATGTTGGCCTTAACCTGGCTCTGCGGCCTCTTGAAGCCGTGTCTGCCGAAGTGATCAGGGAAATATTTGATCATACGCATTTTTCCCGTCTTGGACAATCCCGCCATTCCGCGACCGCCTGTCAGTCCTGCACCACGACCGGCTTTAGCTCCCCGGCCGTGAGTTCTGGATCCTCTCATTTTCTTGGTTCTGCTTGGCATTTTTACCCCTCACAGCATCCTTTTGACGAGAATGTTTATGTCCTCGCCCCTGTACCCGAGTGCACCGCCCGATTTATACGAGCGCTTGATGCCTTCATACCCTTTTCTGGGCGGGTGGAGGCGGAAGA
>DATESF010000014.1:0-2502 GCA_035271005.1 Candidatus Methanomethylophilaceae archaeon
TCTTTCATGGCAGCTCTAACAGTTTTATCGTCCTTCAATACCACAGGCCCATAAGAAGACATTTTTTCCTTTATTGGTGCGCCTTCAAGTAGCCACAGTCGAGATTCGATTTCGCCGTTCTTTATCTTTATATCTTGATCAGGTTTTAGTTTCAAACGATAACCTGCATCTGCAACAAATCCTTCTACTTCAGCGTTACTTCCAGAAACAAAATATAGATTTTTAGCAACATTTTTTGAAGAAGCCTTTAATACAATTTCTGCCCCTGGCTCCATTCGGAATTGAACAATCTTAACTCCATTTTCCGAGTCAGCCGCCCATGAGTTCGGATTAGGTACCAACGTAGTCACTCCATCGTATGTGCCAGCATACACAATAACGGTTGTTTCTTTACCTAAATCGTCTTTAATACAGGTAGTATTTATATCATTCAACCAGACCATTTTTACACTATTTAAAGACCCCTTCATTTCCACTGGAAGGTTAATCATTATCTGGGTAATGTTGTTTGGATTCGGCCTATCTTGAAAAACCAATGGATACATCTCACTATGTTGATATTTACTGGAGGCAGTTACCCACTGTGCATCACCGAATCCAAAGCGAGATTGATTGCCTTCAGTATCAAATGTATCTATGAAGCCTTCTTCTGCTATCGTTAAAGTTTCAAATCCCCAGTGAGCATGCATAGGGAATCCTGGAACTACTTTTCCATTATACATGCGAAAACCGTTATGCTTTTTGTAATCGTGACCTAAGTCTCTCCAACCTATCATATTCCACGGAGGTGCCTGCTGAGAGTTTCCTTCGGGATATTTGTCACGATGATGGGATACGAACAAGAAAGGACTCTCTGTGTCCCAGTGTGAGTCAAAGTCCACATATCTAATAACGGCACCGGCTGCCCTTTTTCTAAAAAATCCCATAAACAGATTATACACGATATAGTTAAAAAAGGCTTACTTGCCAGAACATACTTAAATAACGTCCGCTCAATGGATACATATGGGCTCTTCCGAAGAGAAAGATAGAGGCGTCCGCCTGAACAAATACATCGGTGACTCCGGTGTATCGTCTAGGCGTGCCGCTGACCGCATAATTGAAGAGGGACGTGTAACCATAGACGGACGTGTCGCCGTCCTAGGCGATCGTGTACAACCAGACAACGTAGTTTGCGTTGATGGAAAAATAATAACTCCTGTGGAAGAGGACATTATTCTGGTGCTGAACAAACCAGTTGGTATAACATGCACATCAAATCCAGACGATCCTGATAATGTAATAGATTTCATTGGCTATCCTAAGCGCATATATTCTATAGGACGTCTCGACAAGGATTCAGAAGGTCTTTTGTTGATGACTAACAACGGCATACTTGCTGACAAGATAATGCATTCCAGTAGCGGTCACGATAAAGAATATATCGTTGCTGTGGACAAAGACATAACAGATCATTTCATTCAAGAGATGACTCTCGGAGTACCGATAATGGAAGGTAGTGTAGTTACACGGAGATGTGACGTAGAAATGACTGGTGAAAGAGAATTCCGCATTATCCTTAGACAGGGTCTTAATCGCCAGATCAGAAGAATGTGTAGCAGTCTAGGTTATACAGCCATAAGCGTAAAACGTATACGAGTTATGAATATCGAGCTTGGAAATATGGGCCTCGGTAAATGTCGTGATCTCACTAAAGTAGAACGTGCTGAGCTATACGAACGATTAAAAATTTAATCAATCTAATTTAATCCAATATAGCACTAATAAGATAATAGACGAAGTTGGATACATCATCCATTTAGCACGAATTCAATTGAAAGTATTATTAACGGTGACCCCATTCGAAAATTATTGAGAAGAATTGCCATTTATGGGAAGGGCGGCATCGGTAAATCCACCGTTTCGTCCAATATAAGTGAGGCCCTTGCAGAAATGGGTCATCGTGTGTTACAGATAGGTTGTGACCCCAAAGCAGATTCTACGAAACTTCTGATGGGGGGAAAGGCACCTGACACAGTACTCGACCTTATGAGAATCGGGGATGTGACACTGGATGAAGCAGTGCATAGTACCGATCGCAACATTTTTTGTGTGGAATGCGGAGGCCCTAAACCAGGAATGGGTTGCGCAGGCCGTGGAATAATAGCGGCTTTCGATAAACTCGAGTCTCTCGACGTTATAGGAAAAATAAAACCCGATATAATTATTTATGACGTTCTTGGAGACGTAGTCTGCGGAGGCTTCGCAATGCCTATCCGCAATGGCTATGCGAGGAACGTTTTTGTAGTAACGTCAGGTGAAATGATGTCACTTTACGCAGCAGACAATATACGTCAAGCTGTGGAAGGCTTCGCAGATGATGGGTATGCTGAATTCTCAGGCTTGATCCAAAACTCTCGCGGCATAGATAATGAAAGCGAGATAATAGACAAGGCAGCGAGCGAGATGGGTACAGACGTAATATATCGCTTACCTAGAGACCAGGAAGTCCAGAATGCTGAG
>DATESF010000015.1:0-10449 GCA_035271005.1 Candidatus Methanomethylophilaceae archaeon
AATATAGATTCTTAACAAAAGATTTTTATGTATATATTATAAATAATATTAATTCAATTTTGTAAGTTTACGTCATCGATTATAATCGATGGTCGAATTTTCGGATTTTTTTATTTGACGATAAAAACACATTTTTGATAGGCCTTGTAACAACAAAAAACCAAATTATAATCATTATTAATATTATTTTTAAGAGTCCTTAACCTGAGAGATTGTTAAATATACGCGCGAGATATCAACGCGCACTGCCTGGAAGATAAACTTGGCATGGAAGGATAAGCGATGATAAAGCAGGTCCGCGCAGATTATAACGCACCAGAAATTGAAAAGGAAATCCAAAAATTTTGGAAAGATACTAACGCATACGAGAAGACGAAGGAATATAGATCCAAGGGAAAGGATTTCTACTTCTGTGACGGGCCTCCGTATACTACTGGAAAGATACACCTAGGTACGGCCATGAACAAGACCGTCAAAGACATCATGATCCGATATTGGAGAATGACGGGATTGAACGTTCGTGACCAGCCCGGTTTCGATATGCACGGACTTCCAATTGAAGTTCAAGTCGAGAAGAAAATAGGCGTACACTCAAAGAAAGAGATTGAAGAAAATATTGGTATTGATAAGTTCGTTCAAACCTGCAAAAAATATGCTTTAGATCTCCGCGTAAGTATGACAGAGGAGTTCAAGCAACTTGGAGTTTGGATGGATTGGGATAATCCTTATCAGACTTTGGAGCTCAGTTATCTTGAATCTGCATGGTGGACTCTTTCACGTGCCAACGAACGCGGACTTCTAATCGATGCTGACCGTGTAGTCACTTGGTGTCCAAGGTGCGAGACGGCTCTCGCCGAAGCCGAAATAGAATATTGGGATGAAAGTGATCCTTCGTTGATTGTAAGGATGCCTATTGTGGGACAGGACTGCTCACTTTTAATTTGGACTACTACGCCGTGGACATTACCTTCCAACATGGCCGTGGCAGTACACCCAGATTATGATTATGCTAAAGTAAAAATGAAGAATGACGAGGGAAGCGAGAACGTCATAGTTCTAGAATCCCAGATCGAATACGTCATGAATCAGGGTAAATACACTGAATTCGAGACACTGGAAAAAATGAAGGGTCAAGAACTTGAGGGTACACAATACGCCCCTCCCTTTGACATCGGAGACCAGCTCGTAAAAAGTGAATGGGTCTATAAGGTTGTAACAGCCCAATATGTTGAAAAAGACAATACTGGTTTAGTACACACAGCACCCGGTTTTGGTCCTGACGACTACGATACTGGTAAAAGGTACGGTATGACGCCGTTCTGTCCAGTAGGTGAGGATGGACGTTTTGACGATAGCTTTACAATGATGACCGGACGCAAGGTCCGTGGCGTTAACGATGATATAATAAAACATCTAGACGAGAATGATAAACTGTTCCAATCTGGAAGATTGATGCACCGTTACGGGCACTGTTGGAGATGCAAATCACCGATTATCTACAGAGATACACGACAATGGTTTTTGGACGTCCCTGCCCTAAAGGACAAAATGCTTGATGAAATAGGCGAGTCTAAGTGGGTACCTAGTTGGGCTGGAGATTCCAGACAACGTAATTGGGTAGAAGGCGCCAGACAATGGTGCATTTCGAGACAACGTTACTGGGGAATTCCCATGCCAGTCTGGGAATGTGAATGTGGCGAGAAACGCGTAATCGGTACATATTCTGAACTCAAAGAAGGAGATGGATACGTAGACGGAATGGATACACATCGCCCATGGATCGATAAAGTAACTTTCGAATGCCCCAAATGTAAGAAAACAATGTACCGTGTACCCGACGTCTTAGACGTGTGGTTTGATTCAGGTGTTGCATCCTGGGCGCAGCTTGGCTATCCTTCTAAAAACGAAGAATTCGATAGATGGTGGCCTGCAGACTTTATTGTTGAAGCTCACGATCAAACAAGAGGATGGTTCTATTCACAGCTAGGTGCAGGAGTCATATCCTTTGATCATACACCCTATAAAGAAGTAATGATGCACGGATGGGTTCTTGATCCAAAGGGACAAAAAATGTCCAAATCAAAAGGAAACGTTATCGAACCTCTGGAAATAATAAACCAGGTGGGAGCAGATTCACTTAGACTTTATCTAATCAAATCTAACGCTCCTTGGGAAGATACTGCATTCCAGAAGGATGGACCAAAGAACGCCAGAAGAGCACTCAATACTTACTGGAACGTTGTTAACTTTGCTTCTACTTACATGAACCTTGACGGTTACGAGCCTGAGGAATTCACCTTTGAGTCGATAAAAGACAGTCTTAGGGACGAAGACCTCTGGATGCTTTCCCGTACCGAAAGCATGAAACGTGATGTTACAGAGTATCTTGAAACCAGAGAACTCCACAAAGTGGCACGTTCACTTGAAGATTACATTATGGAGGACTTATCAAGATGGTATGTCCGTCTTGTAAGGGATAGAACGTGGACAGAAGATGAAGATTCAGCAAAAGACAAGAATGCTTCGTACTTCACACTACACTATGCGATTATGAGCACAGCAATTGTTCTGGCGCCTATAGCCCCTCACATCTCTGAAGAAGTATATCAGCATATGAGCGGAAATAAACTGACTGTTCATATGGAAAACTGGCCTGTATGTAACGAGGATCTGATAAACACTGAACTAGAGCACAGCATGGCCCTTATTCAGAATATCGTCGATATCGTAGCATCAGAGAGATCGAAAGTAGGAAGCAAGCTTAGATGGCCGTTATTAGGAATTTATATTCGTGGTAACGATGAGAAGGTCAACGATTCCGTAAAGATATTTGATCATGTATTGGCTCAACAAGCCAATATTAAGAATCTAAAATATATCCTAAAGGATGAAGTGCCAGATGCTGAGACTACCTCTGTGCCTTTCAATGAAGGAAATCTGTTCATAGACTTCTCTATTACTCCAGAGATAGAATCTGAAGGCTATGCCCGAGAACTTATACGCAGAATACAACAAATGCGCAAGGACATGAAACTTAACGTGGAGCAGTTCATTAACTGTGACGTTAAAGTAGATCCAAGACTCGTAGATCTACTATCATCATGGAGTAGTCACATATCCAGCGAAGTCAGAGCTAACACTCTAACGTTCACTGATAGTCCAGGAGGAGACGAAGTAAAGACCTGGGACGTCACCGGCGAAGAGATAATCATAGGAATATCCTCCGCCGAGTGAATCACTCCAACATCTCTTTAATCGCTTCGTAGGTGTGCTCTACGGTCTTCCTTGAGGGTAGATCCTCAGGGCACACCCAATCGAAGGATATGTTCTCATGGTTCAACATGGGTAAAGCAGATTTCATGCGATATAAGAAAGGATAGACCTTCCAGATAACGTCTTTCTCACGTACCATAATTGGCTTTCCAGCCCTATCAGGTGAAAATACAGTGATGCCTGTTTCCTCCATGATTTCACGTCTGGCTGCCACTGAAGGCGATTCATCGCCATCTATTTTACCTGCTACTAGAGACCAAACGTCAGGGAATGAGTGAGCATCAGTAGGACGCTTAAGCATCAGAACTTTTCCATCTACTACTATTGCAGATGAAACAGATTCTATCAGTTTTACATCTACAAGTTCAATAGTGCCAGCTTCAGCATCCACGTTAATTTTATCTCCACTACGAATAAGTGAAACGTCTATCTTATCGACCATAGGAATGGAAGATATTACGGCACCTGTTGTGACTATTGTTTCAGCGTCAGTGTTTATAATGGCTGCAGGCGCTTTTTTATGAAGTGCCAGATCATACATTACGTATGATCCTACAGTGCTGCCTTTACCTGAAGGGAATACAAAAATCTTGTCTTTAACGTTACCCATTCCAGAACTGAGTTCTCCTGTAGATCCATCAACGCCGCCTAAGAATCCAAACGGCTCATCTACTTTCAAAGCTTCACCAGATGCTTTACCTGGGAATATAGAACGACCTTTTAGTTTCAATACATCGCCTCCATAAGATGTGCTATATCTTTACACATAACTCTTTGAGAACATAGTGTAGGAAGATAATTTCCCGCTTTAGCAGAATTTGTAGCAGTACGTGAAAATGTTCCTTCAATAGGTGCTACAACCATACAGGTGTCAGCAAGCACAGGACCGAATCTCTCCAGTATTTTAACGTCATCAGCACACTTAGACCTAATCTCAGCAGAAGTACAGAACCATATTTCAGGAGCGTCTTGCTTCTTCTTTTTGTCTTTAAGAATCAAAGCTATTTCGTGAATCTCTTTCTCAGTAAGATGAGGACATCCTAACGCTATAAGCTGAACATCCTCTACAGTGTTCAATTTCTCGTAGGCTGATTCAAGCTCATCTTTTCCAATATGTATAATTTCTAGATCTGAAACATCATGATCTTTAGCTTCTGGTGTAACGCCCTCAGCGTGCCACATAGCTACTGAACCTGCCGCAGCCATAGCAGCAGAGAGAGATTTTGCTTCTTCTATTCCTGTATTCTTTGGTAATCCTCTGAAATAAGGTATACGTTTACCTACGAGACTTCCCACTGCTTGTCCCAGAAGTGAATAACTGAAGACTGAACCATCTATTTCAGCATCTATGACCACAGAAGGTTTTCTATTTTCATCAATATGTAATCCGTAATTGGCTGTTTTTCCTATAATCGCAGCGGCTAAAGCACCAGGACCACCTTCTCTATTGGTTCTAGCTCCTATGAAGGAGTTGGCAAAAGATAACGCAGAAGATTCCGACCATGCAATATGATCTCCGAACTTAGGAACACTTGCTCCCATGTATGGAGTGCAAGAACATGTAGTCATCACTCCCATTTTTCCATAAAGCTCTACTATTTTTTGCTGTTTCTTTGCAAATTCTTCAGAGATATGCATCTCTTTCCATCTTCCAAGGTCCATTCCCACAGGATTCAAAGTAGAAGGTACAGATACCTTAGCGCCACCGGCGACTTGATCTCCGAGATATTTTAATCCGCCTTCACCGATAGTCTTGTATGAAGCACCAGATAAATGGGCACAGGTGATATCGATGAGCCCATTAGCATCGTAAACTTTGCCAAGGGCAACAAGGAGTTCCATAGCCTTACGACGACTATCTCCTTCTTCTCCTTTTAAAATACGTTCTTCATCAGGTCTTAGTTCCATGATTGTGAATATACTGATAGATTAAGGATTTGTCTCTTAATGTTATGAAAAACAGCTGAATATATAGCGATTCGTCAAAAACGGAACTTTATAAAGATTCTTCATCGTCTGTTTCAGGCTTTTCTTCCACTCGCTGTAATTCATGTTAGAAGGCACGTAATAATTCTTTCCCTGGGCGTTCCTAGCAATGCGTTCTCCAAGTTTTAAATCATCAAAATAAGGAACATCGACGCAACGACAGTTTTTGTGAAAAGGTGGTGCGTTTACGCCTACCTTACGATCTTTAGTATCGAATACCTGACCATCTAAATCCCCACAAATTGAACATGTCTCCATATCTAGTGTACAAACGATTTTGTATTTTTCAACGTTAAAATCCTCGTACATCTCATCGCGCTCTGTAATCATGTGTTCCTCTTCCACCTTTACTGGTTTTAAAGCGTTACGAAGAATTGCAGATAACTTCTTACGAAGACAAAATCTTTCCTTTTTATCTGAAATAGGCTCGTCATTAGATTTTGGTTCCATAATGATGAATGTATTGGTAGATTAATGATATATTCCCCATTAAGATAGAAAATCGTTAAATTTCTAATATTAATTTTTCAGTAGTTATGATAGAATTTATTAAACAGACGAACCAATCAACGTTGTAGATGAAGCCACTAAAACTTACAAGGTCCTTAAAATTTGACCGCGAAGGCGGGATTAGAGTTGTGTCCCCTAAGGACACTCTTGAACGCACTTTGCCGTTGCTAACTAAAGCAGGACTTGATGATCCAGAAGATATCACTTGTAAAGACAACATCGGCATTCCTGTGTACTCTATTGCACGCCCAGACGCAGCTGAGGGAGCAGTGTCTAGTTACAACGGCAAAGGAGTTACCTACGAACAAGCGAAAGCTTCTGCGGTCATGGAAGCCATGGAACGATATAGTGCAGAGATGCGTAATGAAGACGTCTTAGTTTACGGAACATACGAGCAGGCTCGAGAAGTAGGCCTTACGGTTGACCCAGCAGATCTTATTCTCCCGATTAATCGTATAAGTTACTATTTGGATTCAGAAATTGCGTGGTGCAAAGGATGGGAAATGTTCAGAGGGGAACACGTCTGGGTTCCTGCATGTGCAGTCTATCATCCATACAATACTAATGGCGACCTTCAATTGTTCAGATACAATACTAATGGACTAGCGTCCGGTAACACAATAGAAGAAGCGATATTGCACGGGATGTTCGAAGTTATCGAACGTGACGCTTGGTCCCTAGCAGAAGAACGTGGAATAGCCAACGCAGATATTATCGTTGATCCCAACTCAATACCAGGAAAAATGCTTGAATCTTTTAGAGAACAAGGCGTAGAAATATTCCTCAAGGATATTACAAATGACGTTGGTGTAACAACTATAGGGGCAGCGTCTGATGATGTAAAAACAAAAGACCCAGAGATGCTAAATATAGGCGTAGGAACCCATTTAGATCCTGAGATAGCCGTCATTCGTGCCATTACAGAAGTTGCACAAAGTAGGACTACACATAAACAAGGCGTAAAAGTAAACGCAAAAATTCAGAAGGCTACCCGCGACATGGGATACGATAAAATCAAGAGTATCAATCGTCTTTGGTATTCAGTTTTAGATAAAAAGATTGAACTGAATAATATGAAAGATGAGTCAACTGATTATGTTTTAGATGACATTGAATTGGTTCTTGAAAGGCTTATGAATACAGGATTTGACAAAGTTATAACAGTTGATCTTACACGTTCAGAAATCAATGTGCCAGTGGTGAGAATGATCATTCCAGGAATGGAATGTGCCACTATGGATCCTGAACGGGTAGGATACCGTTTAAACGGAATATGGCCGCCTAAAAGATAAGTATTTCTCGTAGAATTAAGCGGACCCGCCGGGATTCGAACCCGGGTCCGAGGCTCCGGAAGCCCCCATGCTATCCAGGCTATACCACGAGTCCTTAGTATAGTTATAAAATGTTAAAAGAAAAACAGGCAATTCAAAAAAAAGATCCTGTGGCTCCCTTTGAGAGAGTGGGAGCCGAATGAAGAACTGCCTTTACTCTTTTTTATTAAACTCGGTGTATCCGCATTTTCCGCAGGATGTCCGGTCTTTATGAACGGCCATGAACACACCAGCTCCGCATTTGGGGCACACTGGCTTGGTCCTCTCGACCTTGTCGCCAGATACTTTGTATGCGCTGCTTTTCTTAATCGATTTGGATTTAGATGCTACGTTTTTTGCTGCCATGTTTATTCCTCCGCCTTAGGTGCTTCTGGTTTTTCTTTTTCGATTCCATTCCTTAGAAGGAGATGTTCGTTTTCGAATTCCAGAGCGGCCTCTTTGTTTTCGTACACTTTAGCGTATCCCTTGGATATGCCGATTCCATAATTACTTTTGAAATCGTCGATTACTACAGCGTCCCTCTTGGACTTGAGCATCTTTGCTATCTCGTCGGCTACAGCGTTCCTATTAGGGGTACTTTCTCCGGCATGGTTAACCTCGAATTGTACCTCATTCCTCTTCAGCAGAGGGTTTGACTTCTGCTTCTTAATTTCAATCTTCATTCTAGCTCCTCCATCATTTCGATGAGCATTTCAGCTTCTTTTCTAACAAGCTCATTCGTGGTTATAAGCTTCATTCCTTTTCCAGGCCATCCATAGATTATATTTGTGTTGTATGGTGCGAAGGCCATGCAGACAATTGTCGCTAAGTCCTCCTCCCCGTCCACTTTTATAATATGGATATCTCCTTTGAAAGCGTTTTTTACGGCCTCGATCAACTCCGCAGTTATCATCTTTGGAGGGTTCCTGACCTTGATCTCTTCCCAACCGTTATCTTCAACAAGGTTAGAGAACTCGGTCATCTCGTGCCTTTCCGTCATTCCATCGTAGATGGATAGAAACGGCACGATGCCGTATTTTCTGACGACCAGCGATACCACGTCGCCGACCGTAACAAGTTTTGAACCTTTATCGAGTTTAATAATTTCGTTTTCTTCCAGATCGCGTCCGATAGATCTTTTGAACAGGTAACGCCTGTCATCGGGAAGCTTTCTGTCCCGTGGCGTCATCCCTATCAGCGGACCTTCAAGGCATATCTGCCATTGGCTTTTATGCTCATGCGCTCTGCGATATCTGATTTGGTATAATCTATTATTGCTAAGTAGCCCTGCCATTCTTTGGTGGTTTCTCCTCCGCAACGTGGACACACGTCAACCTCAGAGATAAAGCTACAGTCTTTGCATGCCTTGAGCACGGTTTTTGCCATTAGGCTGTCTCCTTGACTTTGGTATTATCTTCCTGGATCCACTGAAGTTTTCCTAGACCAGGTTGACGCATCGTAAGACCAATCTTACTGTCCTGAGGATTCTTATCGTTAAGATCTAAACTAACGATTCTCGCCCTGACTCTGTCGCCAACGGAAAGTGTCCTTCCGGACTCTTTACCGACGAGTTTTTGGTTAACCTCGTCTATGTCGACGCGGTCATCCATAACCTGACTTATGTGTAACAATCCGTCTAAAGGACCGAACCTTACAAAGGCTCCGAACTTGAGGATCTCTACTACGATACCTTCCACTACTTCGTTATCCTTAACCTTGAACACTAACTGGTTAAATCTAACAGTCTGGTATACTGCACCGTCCCCGTGAACTATGCGTCCTGGGCCTAACGGTTCGACGTCCTTAATGAGAACTGTAAGTGACTTGTCCTCGTTGAATCTGCCTTCAAAAGTGTCCCACGTAAGGTTGTCGATAGCCTCTGTGATGTCCTCACCCAGATTTTTGGGCGGAACGCGGACCTTTCTCTCGGCCTCTGTAATCATGTACATACGACAATACTCCTGAATGTGGGGATTAGACCACTCTTATATAAAACTGATTCGCACTCATAACAGTATTTTTTAGGCTTTATTATAAATAGAATGAAGTAAAACCACGATTTGAAATATATATTTATTATTTTATAAACATGTAGGATGAAAGTGCCAGAGTTTAAAAATATAACTCTTAGAGTGTAATAACATCTATGTATTTTACCTATATTATAAAAAATACATCAAGCTTATTATAAATAGAGGAAGAGTCTACCGAATGTAAAGCTCAGAGGTAAACTCATGATAGATATAACATCAACAGAAAGTCTGCTTTTTATGATACCTGTTGCCGTCATTATCGCTCTGATCTTCGCAGTCTATTTCCTGCTCGACCTAAAAAAGGCCGATAAAGGAACACCAGAAATGCGTAAGATCTCAGATGCGATCGAGACCGGCGCCATGGCATATTTAAAGCGTCAATATAAAACAATAGGAATAATAAGCGTAATTGTGGCTATAATTATAGCTCTCGCGGGAATTCCAGAAGCCACACATAGATATCTGGGAATTCCAGTAGCAGTCGCATTCCTTATCGGTGCAGGATTCTCTATACTTTCCGGATTCATCGGAATGAAAGTCGCCGTTAAAACTAACATTAGATCTGCTAGCGCAGCACGAACTTCGCTGGCAGGTGCATTCAAAATTGCATTCCGTGGCGGTGCCGTTTCCGGCATCATTGTTTCAACATTGAGCATTCTTGGACTGTTTGCAGTGTTCCTTGCCTATTACTCCGTATACGGAGCAATGGCACAGACTATGCACTACATAATTGGATATGCGTTCGGTGCATCCTTTGCGGCTTTGTTCGCTCAGCTTGGCGGCGGTATTTACACCAAAGCTGCTGACGTGGGTGCAGACCTTGTTGGGAAAGTCGAAGAAGGCATTCCCGAGGACGATCCAAGAAACCCCGCTGTTATCGCAGACCTTGTTGGAGACAACGTAGGAGACTGTGCAGGCAGAGGAGCAGATATTTTCGAATCCACAGCAGCTGAAATCATCGGTTCGATGGTCATTGGAGTTGCAGTTCTCGCACTCGGCGGATTTGCAAACGATTTTAACTGGGTATTTTTGCCCATGGTCATAGTGGCCTTCGGACTTATAGCTTCAATAATAGGCATACTGACTGTCAGGCTAAAAGATACTGATAAAGTAGTATTCTCTGCGTTGAATCGCGGTTACTACGTAACAATGGCCCTAGTATTGGCAGGTTCACTATTTTCAGTGTATTGGCTTCTCAAGGATGTAACGAATGTAGCAGGTGAATCAAGTTGGATATATTTTGCTGGATGTGCAATCGTAGGAATAATTTTGGCACTCGCCATCGTGTACATCACACAGTATTACACTGGCGACCACAAACCTGTTAAAGACATCGC
>DATESF010000016.1:0-7859 GCA_035271005.1 Candidatus Methanomethylophilaceae archaeon
TGCGTTGTCCAAAAATTGGACGTGTTGGCGATCAAATACGAAAAACCAGAGTGTGAATGAGATGAAAGCATCCAAAGGAACAAGGACAAAGACCCGCCACGTACTCCAGAAAAAACCTAGAGACCGCGGTCTTTCGCCTATCACTAAAGGCCTCCAGACCTTCGTGTCCGGAGAAAAAGTAAACATAGTGATAGACCCCAGTGTACACAAGGGAATGCCGTTCTCCAGATTTCACGGCTTAACCGGAGTCGTTGTCGGCATCCGGGGAGCTGCATACGAAGTGAACGTAAAGTCAGGTAACAAGATGAAAATGGTTGTTGCCCGACCTGAACACCTCGTAAGAAACGTTCTGTAAACGGAAAATAAATAACAGGTGAATAAAATGGCTGAAAAATACGTAAGTCTTGCAGAGGTCGCAGAGCTACTAGCTGGCGATAAAGAAGATAGAGGACTCCTTGTAACACAAAATGCGGCAATGGAGCACGCAAAGACCGTCAGCCTTCTTTCTGTGAAAGATACAAAGGCTCTTATCGAAGAGCTAAAGGAAATTTCACCTGTATCAGATTTTACCGCTGTTAAGATAGCAGACGTACTACCTAAATTCCCGGTTGATCTACGTGCGATTTTCTCCAAGGAGAGAGTCAACCTAGAACCAGAAACTATTAAAGATATTTTAGCGACAGTCGCTAAATACCTGTAAGCGGATGCTCGAGAGGGATAACCGTGGAAGAGTATGTACGCATTATCGATTATTTACCGCAGGGGATACCTAGTGGTAACTATTCTAAGAAGGAACCTGTATGTTTCGGAATCGGGGAAGAAGAGTTCAAATTGTTTGAACTGGTCCCCAAGGTTAACGCCAAGATCCATATGGGAGACCGTGTCTATGTAGGAGAGGACAGAGTACTCCGCACACAGATAGACCATATAAGAAGGCGTGTTGGATATACTGAACTAACGAATACCGCTCAAACTGAGCTGGATTACGCAGTAAATGAGATTGTTGCCTCCAATCCTAAAAGATTTATAAGATTCTACAACGAAGCAATTCCAATATCTATGCGCAAACACATGCTCGAAGAACTCCCTGGACTTGGGAAAAAGAGCATGGAAGCACTGATTAAGGAACGCAACAAAGAGAAATTCAAAGACTTTGAAGATTTATCAGTAAGAGTGCCTGTTGTTAAGAACCCAGAAAAACTGATATCTGCTAGGATAATCCTAGAAATATCGGATAGCGGCATGAAGCGCTATATCTTCGTTGCAAGATGAACGAAACTAGTCGCTTGATTAATGAAACTGGCCTGATTCCTAAAAAGGAAAAGGGCCAAAATTTTCTAACAGATAAAGCTACTGCAGATCGACAGATTGAGTATGCTAATATCTCTAAGGATGACAGAGTACTGGAAATCGGCCCAGGATTTGGAATTTTAACTGAACGTCTTGTTCAAGCTAGTGATAACGTCACATGTATCGAGTTAGACGATAAACTTGCAGATTACGTAGATAAAAAATTTGGATCTCAAGTTAATCTCATACGAGGAGACGCATTGAAAATCAAATGGCCAGAGTTTGACGTGTTTGTAAGTAATCTACCATACAGCGTTTCCACCCCGATAATATTTAAACTCTTAAAAAACGATTTTAAAAAAGGCGTCATAATGGTGCAAAAAGAATTTGCAGATAGAATGAATGCTACTCCGAACACAAGGGATTATTCTAGGCTGACGGTTGGAATTTATTACAGAGCGGAGTGTGAAGTTATGGAAACCGTTCCATCAGCTCGTTTTAATCCTCGGCCTAAAGTAGATTCTTCAATAGTTACGTTGACTCCGCGTCCCACGCCTTTTGAAGTAACTAATGAAAAGCTGTTCTTTAGAATTACAGATATGTGTTTTACACATAGGCGCAAAAAGATAGGTACCTCACTTAAGAACGCAAGGATAATAGACAAAAATTCCGATTTACCTTATCTTGATGATAGGATCGAAGCCCTTTCACCTGAAAAAATCGGTGAATTGTCTAACCTTATAGATTCGAATGCAACAGATGTATAATATTTGTGAGTCCATACAAGGTCGATTTAATGCTTATCGGAATTGTAGGAAAACCCAACGTGGGAAAATCAACTTTTTTTGGCGCTGCTACGATGGCACCTGTCGAAATCGCTAACTACCCTTTCACTACGATAGAGCCCAATAAAGGGATCGGACATGTAAGGTCGCCCTGTCCATGTAAAGAGTTAGATGTGGAATGTACACCTCATAACTCAACCTGCGTGGATGGCGTAAGATGGATACCTATAGAATTGCTGGATGTTGCCGGCCTAGTACCTGGCGCATGGGACGGAAAAGGACTTGGAAACAGATTCTTGGATGACCTTCAACAGGCTGACGTTTTGATCAATGTCATAGATGTCAGCGGTTCTACCGACATAGAGGGAAACTCCGTGGCCATAGGAACACATGATCCAATCGAAGACATAACATTCCTTCAGAAGGAGATTGATCATTGGATGCTAGGGATCATAAAAAATGGTCTTGGAAGAATAGCCAGACAGGCGAAAATGAAGGGCACCAAACCAGAAGCGGTACTTGCTGAAAGATTAGCAGGCCTTAAGGTGACGGAAGGGCAGATAAAAGATGCCGTTAGAAACGTTGCATTGCCTGAAGATCCTTTACTATGGACTGATGAACTTCTACTACCTTTCTGCTCGAGACTTAGAGAACTAAGTCGTCCTACAATGGTCGCTATGAACAAAGCAGACATTGCATCAGAAGAAAACATTCTAAAGGTACAGGATTTTACTACTGGATGCACTCCAACCATGGCAGATACCGAACTTACATTGAGAAAAGCTGCCGCTGCCGGACTTGTGGAATATGTTCCCGGTGACGAGACTTTCAAAATCAAGGACGGAGCTAAGGTCAACGATGCGCAAAGAAAGGCACTTGAGCGCATGAATGATAACCTGGCACGTTTCAAAGTAACCGGCGTACAGAAATGTCTAGAGAATGCAACTTATGACTTGCTCAATCAGATAACCGTTTATCCAGTAGAGGATGAAGGCAAGTATACAGATCACTTCGGTCGAGTCCTACCAGATGCTTTCCTTATGCCACGTGGAGCTACCGCGAAGGACCTGGCATATAGAGTGCACTCAGATCTAGGGGATAAATTCATAAGAGCAGTTAACGCAAAGACAAAACGCACTGTAGGGGCAGATTATGTTCTTCTAGACGGGGACGTCATAAAGATAATTGCAAACAAGTGATAATATGAAAACCTGGGATGTCAGACTGTTATCCGCATCGTACATTCAGAACGATGAGGATGTTTCCATCGAACTGTTCGGTAAAACACGCGAAGGAAAATCAATAACGGTACTGGCACATGGTTTTCGACCTTATTTTTTTATTGTCGATCCTACTCCGGAAATAGAGAGTAAGTTAAAAAAAGATCGAGAGGTCCTTTCTACAGAACATGATAGTCTACTATTCCGTGGCGAATATCATGACATGTTGAAAGTCACCATAATGTATCCTTATAAAGTGCCAGAGTATCGCAATAATATAAAAAATGAAGGTTTTAAGATACTGTCGGCAGACATACCATTTCACCTAAGATACATTTACGATATGGACTTAGGCGCATGTTTAAGAGTCAATGGAAAAGAGATTTCTGGAACATATACTACAGACTTGATCGTAGACATGGAAAATCACGAAGACATCGAACCGTTCACCCCGCCGATGAGAGTGATGTCTTTCGATCTTGAAAATAGCATTGAACACGAATACATCTACTGTATATGCGCAGTGATATCTGAAAATAATGTGATAAGAGAGTGCGAACCCATCACTGGTTCTGAAAAAGAGATAATCACTAAGTTCGCAGAACTAATTAAGAAAGAAGACCCAGACGTTCTAACTGGATACAATATTGATAATTACGACATAAAGAAAATCAAGGAGCGAGCAGACGTGAACAAGCTCACCGACGCAATGCCCTGGGGACGAGACGGAGGACAAGTCCGTAGCGTCAGTGACAGATTCTGGCGAATCAAAGGTAGACTCGTGATTGATGCTTGGTGGGCAGCAAAGAAAGAACTCAGACCTAAACAGGAAACTCTTAACGCCGTCTCCATGCAACTTTTGGGCGAAGGTAAGATGGACGTGAACCCAGCAGAAATGGACGCTGAATGGAGAGATAACCGGGAAAAAGTTCTTGAATATTGTACAAAGGATGCAGAACTGGCACTTAGGATTCTTGATAATATAGATTCTTTAAGAAAAGGTATGGACTTAGCTGCAGTATCAAGATTGCCTGCAGAGGACGTACTATCGTCAGGATCATCTCAGTTAGTAGATTCGTTGCTTATACGTGCAGCAGATCGACGCAAAGTTGCAGTTCCCACAATGGGCGGTCGAGGAGCTAAGGATGACCAGATTGAGGGTGGATATGTTCACACAATGAATGCAGGATTGTATCACTGGGTGGTTGTTCTTGACTTTAAGTCAATGTATCCGTCACTGATCATCTCGAAGAACATATGCTTCACCACACTATCAGAAGATGGAGAAATAATTAGCCCGGCAGGGGCACGGTTTATGTCGAAAGAACGCAGAGAAGGATTACTTCCAGCGATACTTTCTAACTTGATGGATTACAGAGACAGTATCAAGACATCAATGAAACTTACTACAGATACACACGAACATCATTATTTAGATGGTCTTCAAGAAGCTGTTAAAATTATAATGAACACATTCTACGGAGTGTTCGCATCTTCTTTCTACAGATTTACGAATAAAAATATTGGCGCAGCCATCACATCTTTTGCTAGGGCCAACGTCAAGCATATAATAAACGAACTAGAATCGGAAAAGATTGGAGTCATTTATTCCGATACCGATTCAGTATTCATACAGTCACCTGCCAATAACTTAGAAGAATCCGTAGAGTTTGGTAAATCATTGGCTGAAAGATTCACTACAGAAGGAGGAGTCTTAGAGTTCGAGAAACTTATCGAACCACTGTTCTCACACGGCAAGAAAAAAAGATATGTGGGAAGAGTCGTCTGGCCGAATAAAGAGGATGATCTTTTAGTACGCGGATATGAGATTCGTCGCTCCGACTCCTTTGGTATTCAAAGCAAGCTTCTTGAAGAATTGTTTGAAGAAATACTAAATGAGGAAACCGAAAAAGCCATTGTATACGCCAGACAAACGATACAGGATACACTAAACGGTAAAATCTCCGCTGAAGAACTTGTTATCTCCCGAAGCTGCAAAGGCCTAAACGCATACGCGAACCCAGACAGAATGACCAATGTGCAGGCTGCTCGTAAAATGATGGCACTAGGCTACAAGTTTATACCAGGGATGAAAGTGTCTTGGATCGTCACAAACGGTTCAATAACGCCTCAGAAAGTTGAACCTTACATCAGTGGCAAAGAGTTCAAACATAAACCCGATTATCGTTATTACGCTGAACGTCTGGCTCATACGGTATCCCGAATAACAGAAGTTTTTGGATGGTCGGAAAGAGACCTTATGATGGGAAGCCAACAGAAAACACTTTTTGATATGGATTTCCAATCAAAACCAAGTGAAAAACCTCAAGTTGTATCTAAACCCAAGCCAGAGGTAAAGAAAAAGACCTCGAGCTTGAATGATTTCTTCTAAACCTAATTTTAGATCTTAAAGGCCGAGTACACTTACGAACAATATGATATTCGCACCCCAAATTAATAAAGAGACGAGTATCGCGATTATACAAACAAACGTGTATGCATTGCCGTTTTTATTTTCGTCCGTATGTGCCAGTACCGCGCCTAGTATGCCCATTACCAATCCGACGATGGGAATGAGAATAGCAAATAATATTCCTAAAATTCCCAATATAAGTGGTAAAACCGATGGAGGTCTTGTTACTGCCTGTGGTGGCGTGACTAATTGATCTGCGCCACAGCTCGGACAAAAACGAGAGCCAGGTGGAATATCATGCCCACAATCGGTACAGTATGACATGTGTCATAGAATGTTAACAGACGATATAACATTATGCGGTCTTGAAACATCAATAATTAAATAGTGTATAGTAATCACAAGCATCACAGAGTATTATTCGCTCTGCGGAAATGTACCTTTAAACAAGGTGAATCCGAAAAGGTGATACAAATGAGCAACGAATCTCAAACAGAGGCACGCCCCGTCAGCGGTAAAAGCATGTACAGCTACATCGGTGACGCATGGAACGTACCAGAAAAATCTTATGTTAAACAGCTGAACTACGAGAGAAAGATCTTATGGAGAAGACAAGAAAACTTCATGAGAGTCGAAAAACCTACTCGCCTTGATAGAGCTAGAGCTCTTGGATACAAGGCCAAGCAGGGATACGTCGTAGTCAGAGGCCGCGCTAGAAAAGGTAACGCCGGTAAAAGAATGATCAAAGCCGGTAGAAGGGCTAAGAGAATGGGTATGAATAAGATTACCGGCGGTAAGAGTCTTCAGCGCATGGTTGAAGAGAGAACCGCAAAAAGATTCCCCAACATGGAAGTTCTTAACTCTTATTGGGTAGGAGCCGATGGACAGTACGAATGGTATGAAGTTATTCTAGTGGATCCTTCACACCCTGTCATCATAGCCGACCCGAAGATCAACTGGATCTGCAAGAACAGCAGTACTGGACGTGTTTACCGCGGAAAGACATCTGCTGGACAGAAAGGCCGTGGAATGAGGCACACTGGAAAGGGTGCCGAGAACGCAAGACCGTCTGTTAGGGCTCACAGGGCCAGCAGAAGCGAAAAGAAGCGTCTCCAGGATCCTAGAAGACATTGAAGCGGGGATTTTCCCCGCTAATAAACTTTTTAATTTATTTTACTTCTTTCTTTAATAATTCCATCATTTCGCTAACTTTAACATCTGTCATGCCAATAGTAGGGAAATACACTGGAAGATCGTATTTTGATACGTCCACTTCTTTGATGTTTTCAAATGGTGTGCCCAAAACGTATCCTAAAACGTTACGGGGATTTTCCTCATCGTCATCAATAAATTTTATCTCTGGATCGTAATGTATCAAAATATCAGCAGAGTCCTTGCCTCTGGCAATTACTCTGCATCCACGTTTCATCATTAACCAGGTTGAAAGAGATGCACGGTCATCGCCAAGGAACGCAACAACACGACCTTGACATCCTACCGGTAAACCACCGTGACATCGAATATACTCGTCAAAAATGTAGGCTTTATTCTCTCTAACTTCAACGTAAAATATCTTATCAGGATTTGTTAAATCCACTCTAACGCCTAAATGCTCATTCTCCACGAATATAGCAGAACCAGCTTCTCTTCCTACATCCATGCTCTTGTAGGGATGACTTCCTTCTCGCCTAGGTTTAACAGCGAATGACTCGCCTTGAGAAATACGCCCTTTAGAATATTCGGCTGCGGTACGACGAATATCTTCCATAGAAGATGTGGTAACCTTAGCTAATGAAAGAGAGGCTATACCAAAAACCTTTCTCAGAGACTTTATGGCAGAATCATTGTCTGCCGCACGAACGTAATAACGAGCTTCGCCTTTATCCACGAGTGCTTCAACACCGTCGGCAGCAAGCATAGAAAGCATAGCGTCCTTGAGCTGGTTTTCAAACCTCATCCTCACTGGTGTGCTCTTGAGACCTATCTCAGAGTAACGTACCATTATAACGGACACATAGAACATTACACTCGATTCAATAATAATCCTTTTGCCATAATCTTAATATGATACTGCCAATCGAGATAGCAATGGACCCGATTCTACTCATATCTTTGATGCTCGTAGGCCTCATTGCAGGAGTCATGGGCGCC
>DATESF010000017.1:0-16661 GCA_035271005.1 Candidatus Methanomethylophilaceae archaeon
TCCAATAAAAATTCCGCCATTTGGATGGGAACAGGATATGAATTAGGGCTCTTTATGCTACTCTACTTCATGATCGTGTTCCTAACATACGCCATGAGAGCCAGCGCCAAAAAGACCCAGGCTAGAATGGTCGAACAGGGACGATTATACCCTGATGGCTATGGAAGATGTGTAGAATGTAGAGCCATCGTCCTACCAGGGGAAGTCTCTTGTCGTAAATGTGGGAAATATATCGACGTTCCAGAGGAAATGAAGCCCAACAAGAAGGACTTCTTTACTTGCTCTGATTGTAACGCTGAAGTTCCAGCAGATGCGGATATCTGTCCTAAATGCGGCGTTGAATTTGACGATATTGAGATAGAAGTCGAACATGCTGATGGAACTATAGAGATTACGAGTTCGACTTTCAAATGTCCAGTTTGCGGTTTAGATGTTCCTCCGACGGCGAAATTCTGCCCTAAGTGTGGAGAGACCTTCGAATACGAAGAGTGAAAAACTCGTTATTCCAACCGATAAAGGTAAAAACAGCCTGAACGTTCGGGATATTGGATGCGCTCTACTGATATTGAAACTAACTCGAAACCTGAAGCAAAGGAACGATCGATAGCTTATAAACTGGCAGACAAACAACAGGAGATTTCTGTTGCAGAGTTCTTTGAAAAGAATAAGCAGATCTTAGGATTTGATTCACGTTCCAAGTCATTATTGATGGGCGTAAAAGAAGCCGTAGATAACTCATTGGATGCATGCGAAGAAGCAGAACTATTGCCTGAAATTTCAGTAAAGATAGAACGCTTAGAGGATGACGAATACAGAATAACCGTTGAAGATAACGGTCCTGGCATCGTCCATAACTCCATGGCCAATGTTTATGGACGTCTTCTATACGGTTCAAGGTTTCATGCACTTAAACAGTCCAGAGGGCAGCAAGGAATAGGAATTTCTGCTACTGTTATGTACGGATATCTTACCACAGGAAAACCTGCTCACGTTATTTCAAAAATATCAGGCGAGGACGAGGTCGCATGGGAAATGGACGTCGTCGTTGACACGAAAAATAATAGACCGTTAAAAACCAATGATAAGGCGTTCACCTGGGACCGTGATCACGGAACTAGTGTTGAATTCACCATAAAAGGTAGATACATAACTGGTAAACAGTCCATATTTGAATATCTAAAGAATACGGCGATTGTCAATCCTCATGCTTCGATAACGTTCCAAGACCCAGATGGTAAAAAATGGACTTTTGAAAAGGCCACCGAAATCGTACCTATAAAACCGAAAGAAATCAAACCTCACCCCGAGGGAATGGAAATCGGAGATCTAATCAAATATGCTCATGCCAGCAAACAAAAGAACGTAGAATCATTTCTCAGACAAGATTTTTCCCGAGTGACAAAACGAATAGCTGATGAAATACTTGAGATATCTGAAATTAGACCAAAACTCTCTCCAGGAAAACTAACAAGAAATAATTGTGCTGATTTAATCAAGGCGATTGGAAAAGTTAAGATAATGGCGCCTCAGACAGACTGTCTTTCACCCATTGGAGATACGTTGATTAAAAAGGGTCTTATGCACGTTATGGACGGATTACGTCCAGATTATTATGCAACGCCTGTTACAAGAGCGCCGAAAACTGCGAATGGAAATCCCTTCGTAGTGGAAGCCGGCATCGTATACGGAGGAGACATTCCTTCAGAGAGCCAGATCAACATTCTTAGGTTCGCCAACCGAGTCCCTCTTCTGTATCAACAGGGCGCATGTGCAATCACCAAAGCAATATCCGATATGGATTGGAGACGTTACGGCCTAGAACAGAGAGGCGGTAAAGGAATTCCATATGGGCCCGCAATAATACTCGTGCATGTTGCTTCTACAAAGGTACCTTTTACATCAGAAGGAAAGGAAGCTATCGCTAGTTATCCAGAGATAATTAACGAGGTAACGGCTGCACTAAGACTATGTGCCAGGAACTTAAAAAGCCATCTAAATAAGATTGAAAGACGTTCTAAGACTCACGCTAAATTCGAGATTGTTCAAGAAATACTTCCAGAACTTGCTAAAAAGACCTCTGAATATCTTAATCGACCAGTTCCAAATCTTGATCGTACTATAACGAAGATAATGAACGTCGTGTGGATTGAGCCTACTTTAGAAAAACTAGGAAAGAACGATAGAAGGTGCACTTACACCATTTACAACTATACGAACAGCGTGAGAAACTTTGGCCTACATGCTCATGTTCCAAAGGAATCTGTTAATCTGGCACTGTTTACCGACCCGTGTTTTAGAGAACTTGACGATACAGGAAGAGCATTCTGGGAAATAAAGGATCTTCAACCTTCCACTTCAACAGTCATAACTTTTGAATTGAACGGAGAGATGGCAGATACCTTCTCCAACGAAGACATTTACATTTCTGGGATTAACCCTACAATCATAATGGGTGCCGATGCGCTACCAGGAGATTGGGGCATAAAAGGAATCGAAATAACCGAAGAGGAAGATATCGTCGAAGACGATATTCCTGAAGATGAGGAAGAAGAAACTCTTGAAGATGAAGAGTTTGAAAAGGAGGCTGGCAAATGACAGAAAAGAACGAAATAACTATACACAGCCTCACCGGCATTGTTGAAAACCTATATGATCATCTGAACAGCGGTAACATCCCTACAATGGAAGTTGCCCTTAGATCAAAAAGAAACATTGAATTCAACCCTAAGACCAGCGTTTGGAATTATGGTAATCTTAAAACTTTGCGTACTGCTAAGACAGTCAAAGGAGCCTTGATGCTTCTTAGAACCGTCTATACTGCAGATTTCATAAAGGGAATGTTGGACGCCAAGAAGTCATCCACATTGAGAGAGATGTACTACATATCAGAAGGATGGAACAATGCTAAATTCAGCAGCCAGGACGAAAGCGTTATTCTTGCAGAGGATTTAGAGATCCTTACTGGTTTAATGCGTGAAGATTTTAAACTTCGTCCAGAAGAAGACGGTGCCAGGATCTATGGAGATTTGACACTTACAGAACTCACTCGTAAAGGTGAGAAAAAGAAGATAAACTGCATTGACGACGTGGGAGATTCTGGATACGGGATACCTTACAATGTAGGACCTGAGAAAATAGAATTCAAGAGCTGCGGTGCAAAATTCGTCATAGCTATAGAAACTGGTGGAATGTTCGATCGACTCGTAGAGAACGGTTTCCCTGAAAAATATGATGCGCTACTGGTACATCTTAAAGGACAGCCTACAAGAGGCACTAGACGTTTCATGAAGAGGTTAAACGAAGAGTTGAATCTTCCTGTAACTGTTTTCACCGACGGTGATCCTTGGTCTTTCAGAATATATGCCTCAGTAGCATACGGAGCGATAAAAACAGCTCATATCTCCGACTATCTTGCTACACCTACAGCGCAATTCATCGGAATAACTCCATCAGATATTTTGAATTATGATTTACCGACGGATACTCTTACGGATAAAGACAAAGGAGCACTTAACGCTGAACTATCTGATCCTCGATTCAAAGACGAGTTCTGGGAGAACGAGATACAGGCCATGCTAGGCATGGGTAAGAAGGCGGAACAGCAAGCTTTGGCCAAATACGGCCTTGACTTCGTTACCGACACTTATCTTCCTGAGAAGCTCACGAATATGGGCATACTGTGATCAATCGGATGCCTGAACAATCCGGTTGACCACAAAGCTCTTGTCCATACTGGCAAGGAACGTTCCAAGTCTAGGCCCGCCCTTCTTACCGATCAGGATTTTATACATTGCAGTATAACCGCCTTTGAGTCCAATAGGGGATTCTTTGGCTGTATCTGCGATGATAGAACCTATAGAGTCAGCGTCCCACTTGCTGTCATAAAATCTTACTGACAGAGTCTTTAAGAACACTTTCTCGTTCATCGAAAGTTCGATATCTGTTGGAACTGTGTTACTGACTGCAAATTTCACTCTATCGGGAGCAAAACCATTGAGCCAGTATCTAACGCAATCGACCCTGCGTGAAAGTCTCTTTGTTTCACTTGGAATCATATTAGATAAATCTTCGGTGCGACTTAGCACCTCTAGTACTCCTTCGAATGTAGGAGTCATTTGTACCACATTCACAAGATGTCTGTAAGATATCTGATTTGGAAGATGAGGTAGAACATGATTATGCTGAGCAATCTCGTAAGCACGAACCAAGTTCTCTTCGGATTCGTTGAATCCTCCTTCAAAGAATAAACGTTCAACCCGATCGTACTCATCAGCCATGTCCAAAATGCCCATGCCTGAATCGTAATCGATGGCCTTTGTTGGATTGACTCTAAGGAATAAATAATTCAATATTTCTGGCGGGGTCATATTGATGGCGTCCATACCAGTAACTGGAGAGCCAAGAGATTTATGCATCTGCCCGACACCTTTCAGTTGTACGAACTCGTAAGGAATCGGATATGGAGCTTCGCATTCGTAAATTTCCTCTACGATCCTCTTTCCCGTGTCATAAGATCCACCTGCAGCAGCATGGTCCTTTCCAAATGGTTCTGCGGAAGTTCCGAAGATCATCCACTTGGCAGGCCATTCGCATCTCCAGGTTAATTTACCGTCCGCCTTACGGACATCAGCCTTGCCACTGTTACCACAGTCACAATTGTATTCCATAAAGGGGAACTCGTATGTATCAAAAACAGGTTGAACGAATCTACCGCACTCGGAACATATTGGCGTATATGGTGCATAATTTGGATTTTCGTCCTTGCCAGTGACTTCTGTCATAATATCGATGACCTGGCTTCTCTTCTTCATGGTCATATCTATGGCTTTGGCGAACTTCCCTTCCTCATAAAGTTCATGAGTCCAGATTATTTCACACTGAACGCCGAGAGAATCGACAGCATCAAGGAACGGTTGTACGAAGTGATGTGCATAATTATTGTGTTTACCACAAGGACAAGGTATCCTCGATATGGGCATACCAACGTACTTTTCATATTCTGAAGGTAAGAAATCATATCGTTTCCTAAGGGGATCAAAAGAGTCTATCAAATAAATCAATCTAACTTCCTTTCCTAAACCCTCTACAGCACATCTCACCGATTCACCGGTGATTGCCTCCCTAAGGCTGCCGACGTGTATGATGCCCGTAGGACTTATCCCCGTAGCGATGAGTGGCTTCTCACAACTGTCTGCGATATTCTTAGCTATTACATCCGCCCAATGCATTCAAATCGAAGCATCAACAGATACACCCTATTAAGATATTTTCTAAAAAAGATGAAATAAATCGATAACCTTTTTATATGGACTCAGGATTGTTACATTGTGGCAAGTAAAAAGAGCGAAGACGGATTCCAAGCGTCAGCTGGTCTTATGAGATATTTTGACTCAGAGACTGATAAGGGATTCAAGATATCGCCAAAAGGTGTAGTAGGTCTTGCCATAGCACTTATCGTGATCGTTATGGTAATTCAAGTGTTCATACCACTTTGAATTCTAATTTATTAATGCACGTCTAACAGGATTAAAATAATCCTTTTCGATATTTATTTTCATAAATTATGAAGTTATGAAGTTTATTCTATGGGACATATGTCAGGATTGACATCAGGTGGCCCATTAGGATATTTCTTCTTGAAAGCACGTGCTAGTAACGGCGGTGCTATTACCGTGGTTATAACTGACATTAACACTATTGCCGTGTTCATATCATTGGTCAAATGACCTGCTGCAAGTCCTACGGCCGCTATTATTATACCTACTTCCGCTCGCGGTATCATTCCTATGCCAATTGCATGTGCGGATTTCTTGTCGATGGACTTGTCTGCCATCTTGGAACCAAAATAACCTCCGATGTACTTTGAGATAACTGCTAGTATGATCACATATGCCGCTAATCCCAGTACAGATAAATTCGTCAAAGATGAAACTTGTACCTGCATACCCACATTAAGGAAGAAGAGAGGCAGGAAAAAAGTCGTTATGGCTTCAACCTTGGTTTTAAGATCCCACTGTTTAGCATAATCGGCTAACATCATACCTGCAAGGAAAGCACCTATTATTGCTGCTAGTCCAATCGCCTGAGATATAACGGACATGAAGAGACACAATGCTATGGCAATCATCATCTTGTCAAGCTGATATTTTTTCTTATTGGCAGGACGACATACTTTTCTATTGTTGAACCAGGAATCCATACGAGGTACGCATTTATCACAGAAGAAGAAAACAGCTAAAACGAAAGAAACTGCGATGAATATTGTTCCGATGATGCTTGTAATGGTTGTGCCTCCTACAGCACTCATTCCTGCAACCATTGCAAGTACTATCATTCCAAGCACATCATCTATTACAGCAGCTCCTAGGATGATACGCGCTTCCTTTGTGTTTGATGCACGCATATCCATTATGACCTTAGCGGTGACACCTACACTGGTTGCGACCATCGCCGCAGCCATGTACATAGCATGCACCATGTTATAATCATAATAGAAGACAGTGAGCCCCAATAGGAACGGAAATATTACGCCTAATACAGCAACGGTAACTGCAGGCTTTCCAACAGATTTGAGTTCGCAGAATCTTGTTTCAAGACCCACGTAGAAAAGAAGGAACATTGCTCCTATTTCCGCCACTACGGAAAGGAACTGGTAATTTTCTGAACCAGGAAATCCATTGAATGCTATATCTACACCCAATAAGCCGAGGAAACTTCCCTCGCTAAGAATCCCGCTGAACAAAGAACCATCCCAAATAATATTGGCGATGATTATTCCAACGACTATCTCGCCTATTAATCCAGGAATTCCGAAACGTTCGAAAACCATCGATCCCGATACTGCTAGTGCATAAAGTACTAACAACATTAGTAGAATCGATAGCAAGTCCATAATTTTCTTATTAAGGCCATATTATAAAATACTATTATAAAATGAAAAGTGGTTTTTGGGTTTTGTTACTGATTAGTAAAAACTACGCGTCATTGCTCCGTTGCCGAATATGAATGATATTCTTGGTCTGATTATACGAACCTCTTCAACCTCTGGCAATTCTTCAAAAACTTCTGTTAAAACTTCTTCAGACGCCTCTTCCGGCTTAGAAATCGTTTTTATGAGCGAATTGATCATTTCAGATACTTCGATTTTGTCGTCTGACGTCAGAGTGTATGGAACATTTTGTTTAACATCTTTTTCAAACAATGTCTCCGATAATGAAACTACGGATCTAAAGGCCTCGCCGATTTTGAATTCGATATCCATAGTTTCCTGTAACTCTGCTTCAAGATCGTCTTCTAAGAGTGAACGAGATAATGCATCAGCTACTCTAAAGGCCTCGTTGATCATAGGTTCTACGTCGATATTCTCTATAACAGCGTTCCTAGCGTTGTCAATAGATATTCCTAATGCCTCCATGCCGTCTTCCGGGATCTTTTGCTCACGTATGACTAAGGAATCAGAAAACTCGAAAGCATCATCAGCCAATTCAGGTATGGTAAGTAACATCATACCAGAGACTTCATTACCGATCTCGATGTATTCAGGCATCTGAGATATTGTAGGTTCACAGTGACGAGGCTCTCGTCTAACTGGGTCAGTAACTTCTGGTAGGAAATCATATCCTACATAATCTGCGTAATCTACAAGTATTTCTTCAGTACAAGAAGATGTCTCGGCCACCTGTGATGGGAAATTGGCGCTTACCGAAATAACATCCTCTTCGAAAGTAACGGAATCAGCAGTAGGTTCGAAGCCTTCCACATAAAGCCCCGAAGGAAGCAGGGCCATTATAGCATTAGCTGATTCTTCAGTACCTTTTAGTGCAGCCTCTATCTCTTCGTCAGAAGCTGATGCTTCAGGTAACAAAAACATCTCTGCAGGTGCTGCAACTGATAGAACTTGTGTAGATGGCGAAAGTGCCAGAACCACAGGAGGGGAAGCAAGTTCCAAGTAATGTGATGTAGAAGGAAGCGCCATAACGAAAACAGGTTCAGATACTTCCGACATTACTTCCTTAGATACACGAGTTGCAGACGGTAACCGCTCTGCGTGTGCCGGAGCAACAGGAAGTCTTTCGATATCTACTTCACAAATGAATTCGACATCATCAGATATAACGAATTCTTCGCTTTCAATAGGGTCGATATCGTACAGTGGCTCTTCGACGAAATTTATTATATTGATATCTTCCGTCGTTTCGACTTCGATGGAAGACGTAACGGCTGTCTGCGGCGTCATATTGTGTTTAATTTCATCTCTTACTACGATTTTTTCTTCAAAATCAGAAACTGTGAACTTTACCTCAGGTAAAGCATTCTTGAATAATCTGTCAGGTTCGACATACTCATCAAACACCTTTGGCAAAAATCTGCCGCCGGTTTTTTTCGGCTTAGGTTCATCGCAGTCGATGAACGGATCATCGATAGATGTTGAAATGTAAACATCGGCACCTTCCGATAAGCCATATCTCAAATAACCGCTGCCTTCCAAGCTTCTAGTCGGCCTCGCAGAGGCTCTGCTATGGCCTTCGTTCTCCAATCCTAAATCCCGCTTTTTAGAACTGCCCTTTCTTCCGAAAAGACGATCCCTTAAAGTCAATTTTACAGTGCTACCGCTATTCTTCTTTGAGTAAAAACTCACGGGTATCCCATCCCGTTCCTCATATTGACTTATACCATATAAAAAGTGTAGCACGAGCCTAAACTAAGTTCAGCTTTTTACAAATTTAATATAATCTGCCTTTACTGCTGACTGTATTTCCTTAAGCATTGATTTTACCTTGTCAGATTCTGCAGATATAACCATGATTTCTAAACAATTACGATTTAAAAGATGAGAATGCATTAAGGTTTTAATCGAACTTTCGTACTTTGCCTGTATTAGGCTCATCCATGGATCTATATGATCGCTGCGTACGATTATAAGCACACCCTCAACGTATCCTTCAAGATTTTCTATTTCTTTTGCTTTTGATCCAGCCTCACGTATTGATAAACGAACGGCTTCACTTCGACCTTTCAGTGAATAAGCGCTCTGGATTGCTTCAAGGACTCCTATACTTTCTTCGTCGAGAGAAATACTGATGACAGCCATAAACGCTAATTGGCATATATGTTAATAACTTTATCAACAAATATTAACAACAAATTAGTAAAACATCTAAGTCATGTTTTTATAATACTATTTTACTGATAAGAGTTCGTGACGATGTTTGCATATGCCGAGTTGTGGGAATGGGCAGGCGTCTTTATTTTATTCGGTATACTGTTAGCTCTGGACATCGGAGTTATCAATCGTAAAGGTAAACATATCACTACAAAATCCGCATTAATACAGACAGCAGGATGGATTTCTATTGCCCTGTTGTTCGGCGTATACATCTGGATCACGCGGGACGCCCAGGTAGGCATGGAATACTTTGCCAGTTACGTAGTTGAAGAATCTCTTAGTGTGGATAATATGTTTGTATTCCTGCTATTGTTCTCAATGTTCGCAATACCAGACGACTATCAACACAAAGCCCTATTCTACGGTGTTATCGGTGCCATATTCTTCCGCTTCGTATTCATATTCGCAGGAGCAGAACTTCTGGATAGATTCCACATTCTTATGTATGTGTTCGGAGCGTTCTTGATTTACGCTGCGATTAAAACGACGTTTGGAAAAGACGACGGTGGTTCAGGAAAGAAGATAGCCAACTTTCTTTCTAGACACATAAACTGTAGTCCTGAACTAGACGGAGATAAATTTTTTACTTATAGGGACGGAATAAGAATGGCTACTCCGTTGTTTATATGTGTTATAGTCATCGAATTAACCGATATAGTGTTCGCATTGGACTCAATACCGGCTGTATTAAGCATAACAACAAACAAATTTGTTTTATTTACATCGAACATATTTGCAGTCCTTGGATTAAGATCGTTGTACTTTGCGATAAGGGGATCGTTGAAGCACCTCAAATATCTGAAATACGGCCTAGGCGCAATACTATCATTCGTTGGTATAAAGATGCTAATTTCGAGCATCTATGAATTCTCGATAATGCAATCGCTATCATTTATTTTGGGCGTATTGTTAGTAACAATAGTGATATCTGTTATCTCAGGACGTAGAGAGAATAAAAGTGCTAAGAACACTTGAATGAAACATCTTTTAAATTTTACTTATTTATTGTTTTCATTACGTTTTGAAAATATGCCAGATTACAATTTACCGTGACCTGATTCGGAACGATATCTCTTCGGAAGGATGAATATTTCACCATCTTTGTCGAATCCAACTGATGCAGATACTCCGTACACTTCTTCAATTAGTTCCGGCGTGATTATCTCTTTAGGAGGGCCAATTTTTACAATACTGCCTTCCTTCATGATGATGCAAGTGTCGCAATATCTTGCCATTAGAGAAATGTCGTGTTCTGCTACTAATATGGACATATTGCTTTTGACCATGGCATTGAGATATTCCATTACGTCTAATTTGTATTTCATATCCAGATGCGACGTCGGTTCGTCCACGAGCATAATTTTTGGTTCTTGAACGTATGCTTTGGATATCAGAACACGTTGCATCTCTCCGCTTGACAACATGTCGAGACTTCTATCTTGAAGGTGTTTTACACCGAATTTCTCCATTGCTTCCATGACCATCGATTCGTCATAATCAGTCTCCCACCAGATATTCTTCAAGAAGGGATAACGTCCCATCATGACTGTTTCATAAACCGTAAGGCCGAAGTTGCTTTTCAGTTGCGCTGGCACACTGGCAATGCTCTGAGCTAGATCTTTCGCGGACTTACGAAGTATAGATTCGCCTTCTATCAGAATATCTCCGGAAGAAATTTTATGGAGCTTATTGATGCATCTCATCATCGTAGATTTACCGCATCCATTGGGTCCAATAAGTCCAACGAGTTGACCGTAACCTATGCTGAACGAAACGTCCTTTACAGCTTGAAATCCGTTTTCGTAATACTTGTTAAGGTTTCTCAATTCGAGAAGAGTTCCATTAGTCACCGTACATCCTCCCTTTCTTAATGATAAGATAAATAAACACTGGAGCAGCGATCATAGTAGTTATAGCTCCTACTGGTAACTCCACGGGTGCAATAAGCATCTTTGCAGCAAAATCTGCAGCCATAAGTAGCAAACCTCCTAGAACAATGGATCCTGGCATCACAAGTCTGTGATCTCCTCCCATTATCATACGACATAAGTGAGGGACAACTAGACCAACGAAACCTATGATCCCTACAAACGCTACACATACCGACGCAAGTACGGAAGCCAGTATCAACATTGCACGATTGAAGTTCTTAACGTCCAATCCCATCTCCTGAGCTTGATCTTCTCCCAATAAAACAAGGTTGAACTCCTTTGCCCAAATAAGCGGTATCATTGAAAGCGCCAGAGCCGGAATTAAAACAAGCCATATGTTGCCCCAATCTATACTAGTAAAACTACCGAAAAGCCAGGTCATGGCGCTATGCACTTTGTCACCTGCACTATACAGTAAAATAGTCTGTATGGCTCCGAACACCATTCCTACTATTACGCCTCCAAGCACATAGCTGGTTGCTGATCCTCCGGCTTTCTCAGCTACTAACATTGTAATGCCGAAGGCTAGAAGACCTCCTGCCATGGCAGCCAAAGGTAGCGAGTAGGAAACTGAACTGAATAATCCAAAGAATGTAAATCCTGCAGATATTGACGCAATTGCAAAAGTACCAGCTCCTGCGGATACTCCCATTATGTACGGATCCACCAGAGGATTTCTAATTATTGCCTGATAAACTACTCCAGCTATAGAGAGTCCTACTCCCACGGCAAATGTGCCAAGCGCCCGAGGAAGTCGTGAAACGAATACTATTACTTCATCGCCAGTCAGTCCCTTTCCACCTTTGGATATTGCTGACGACAACAGATTATAAGTCTCAGATAGAGAATAATTTCCTGATGGTCCATAGGCTAAGCATAGCATGAACATAATCACAGATGCTATGGTCCCTAATACTAGGACCCATGCAAGACGTCTTTTATTGCGTTTGACCTTAGACCTACCGTCAGAGGCCGTTCCATATTTTTCACTATATTTTCCTCTTAGATAAGCGACTGGAGGAACTTTTAACACTCGTTTTATGTATATGCCATAGATAATGAATGCAACCAAGATTATCGATAATATTGTGAATATCCATGAGAAAATATTGCTCTTGGAATCCATGGGAACAGGAATGGACAAGAAATCTCCAGAGAAAGAATACATGCCGCCATCGGTTCCAGAAAAGATCCAGTTATCGATTATCACAGGAGGAGACATGACATATTGCTCAACAGAAATAGGTTGTTTATACTGACCCAGGAGTACGCCGTCCTTTCCGGCTTTATACATATATCCGCCCTTATCATATTCTGAGAATATGAGAAATTTATCGTTAACTAGGACCGCGGGTGCCTTGACCCCTTTTATATTGCTATTTATCAACTGGCAGGAACCTTTCAAATATATTTTTACCAGTCCTTCCGAAGTGAATGAATAAGCTCCCTTAAAATCACTTCCCGATTTTGTCAAGAAATTAGAAGAAAGCCCGAAGCCCGATTCTTGTTTAATTTTACTAAGCGAGCTTCCATCAAATTTATAAACAGCAATACCGCCTCTGGCGGTATTCATACCTTTTCCATCAGCGTATGAAAATATCAATGTATCATCTATTTTTAGAATGTTCGAGACGTAACCTGTATCGCCTACGACGCCCTCAACGACTTCTACTTTTTCACTGCATATTATTGAACCATCCGACACGTCTAACACATACAGACAGCCATACCAATCGCCGATGAACAGTTTTCCATCTTGTACGGTCGGTGCATTGAAATAAATGCTCCCTTCGATTGAAGTTTTCCATTTTACATTAAGATCTAAATCCGTACAGTATACATATCCATGCGAGGTCCCAAAATATAATGCCCCGGAATTATAACTGATTGAAGCTGTGCCACTTCCTATCTTTGCTCCTTTAATAACGTGAGATTCAGAAAAAGTTACCTTTTTTACATTAGATATATTTGTTATTGGATCCGTTTTTGGACCTTCTAATGGTATTTTATAAATATCATCATTAGACGCGGGTAAATATATGAAATTTCCAACTATAACGCCAGTAGCCGTTTCAAAACCTGCACCAACGTCATATTTGTACTTCCACATCTCTTCCCCATCTAACAGATTGTAACAGTAAAGTGTAGGCGATATAGATTTTGTACTGGCACCTGGAGTCCCCCCGGAATTTACGAATACTTTGTCGCCTGCAACCAGAACTGCTGAATTTACAAAACTGCCCTTCCCGTATGTATTTTCCCACTTAGGGACATTTTCCCCACTAATTTCGGCAGTCTGATGTCCATCTAATTCAGAGTTTCCTCTTACGCTGGTCCAAGATGTTTTATGAGTCGGCGTCTCGGTTGGGACAACACCTTCAGGATAATAACCAAGTGCTACAGAATTTTCAATCGCGTCAGCAGCACCATTGAATGATGTTGTACTATCATTCCATTCCGACCCAGACCAAATATAGTATCTCCAAGAGACTTCTACAGGCAGTGTTTTTTCAGATATTTCGTCGATACTTATCGTATTCGTTCCTATGACTTTGTAAGTAGAGCCTATCTCTTCCACTGCAGCCTCAAGAAGACCAGACAATGTTTCTTGTGAGGCGTCGATGGAAACCCACTCAGTCTTTCCGTTACCGAAATCAATGAGAACAAAATTTTCATCGGTAGCGGCAAAGGATTCATCATTGATAGATAATAACGATGCCGACGTCAATAGTAGCGATAAAATAATTATTGTGATCAAAGTATTTTTTTTCATTTCGATCCTTCCATGACAGGATCTTTCGTTAATGAAAGGTATTCACTATAATCGTTCCCTATAAATTTCGGCATGTCTCCTTCAAAGGCAGTATTTTGTATAATACGAGCCAGTAGCTCATTTAGTTGAGCGACTCTTGGGCCAGGACGTGATGCTAGATCTGCTGCTGAATCCGTTAAAAAATAAATGTCTTTGTTTTTATACGCCTCTGTCTTTTTCCACTCATCACCTAATGAATTGAACACATGTTCATAATCGCCCTGGGTATTTGGTCCGTCATCGATTATTACAATAATATAATCTATCTTTACTATAGGAATAGTATCCTTTGGAACTAGAAACTCGGAATTTATCATGACCCATCCCTCTTGTTTATTAAAAAAATTACCTACGGAAATCGTTTTCAAAATATCGGATATATAAGTTCCAGAGCCTGACACCCAGGGGGACCTGTCCGCAGAAAGCGAAATCATTGCATGCTTAGGTGCAGAAGAGTCGCCATCTACCTTTTCTCTTATAAGCGATAAATCTTCGTCAATACTCTGGACATTATATTTCGCTGCGTCCCTGATTCCCATAGCTGTTCCGACCATCAACAGACTTTCTAAGATCAAATCTATGTCCTCGCCCCCATCGATCACCAAAACATTGATCCCCACGGACCTAAGTTTTTTTGCTATATCGACATGAGAGAATTGACTATCTATACAAATTACGAGATCGGGAGTTAGACTTATGATTGTTTCATAATTTGGATTAGTAAACCCGCCTATACTGGCAATCTTACCTGTTTTTCGTGATAGATCTACTGATAATGGATAGTTACTAAAATCATCAGTGCCTATAATTTTACGCTCGCCTCCGAAGGTGCATATCATCTCGGTACAGGATGGAGATAACGAAATTATATTTTCAGGATGCCCGTATCCATAAAAGCCCATTCCTGTAGCATCCACGGCTCTAGACGGCACTTCTAAATCAGAGCAGAACGCCCATGATACTGCAGCGTAATCCCCCATGAGTACGTTATGTGGGTCGCCAACTATCCTTTCCCACAGATACTCTTGAGATTGATCGTATTTTAGTGTCTTGAAAACAACATAGAGATTCCAATTATTTCCATCAGTATCTGATTTTACGTTGTTTATAGATATGACGGCATTTTCATTCTTTTCCAGCGGAAATCCGTGAATACTGCATGCTATGTCGAGCGCTTCCCGTGCATTTGTTTCCTCTGGATCATCAATGATACCATAGAATGTATTTTTATTTCCAAAATCTAAAATTAGTACAGTATCTACGCTAGCATAAGACAGGCCAACTGGTGCAACAGATACCAAAGTCAAAGCTATAATTACTATAAATGCTGACAGTAACGTCTTGATCTTCGTGCTTCTATCCAATTCTACACCTTATTGTTTTTAAAAATTTGGTTAAGAAGTTTTAAGACTTGCATCATTCGATTGTGATGCAATCATATATTTTAGCTTTCATGGCTCAATGGAGGGAGATACATCCCAGCTACCGTAAACCCACGCTGTACATTTTCCTTTAGAGAATTCTAATCCGCTTATACCGACTTCACTCGCTTCCCATGCCTCATCGACATAGACAAAAAGATTCCAATAGATCCAGTTATCGCCATCGGAAACCGTTCCGAGGTTAGCAATACTTTCAATGAATTTGCCCATAGACTCACTTTCTGACATTTTTAGATCAACATCGTATTTTTCACACGCGTCCACAAATGCCGTAAGGCCATCATCGCCTCTACCTTCAATCCAGAATGGATCGTTTATGCCATCTTCTATCAGGAATGACATTGTGTCAGGAGTGTCCTCATTTCCATAAACAAAGTAAATCCCTACTCCTACTGCGGCCACAGCAAGGACCGCCACTATTACCATAGCTATAGTTTTATTGTTCATAATATCACTGATGGTTTATACATCCATCTTAAAATCAAAATGAATACAACAGTTATAAAAGTATTGGATTGATTATCCAGCTTATAGTTAAAACATTAGTTTTATTTTAAAAATTACCAAATACAAACGTAAATTGTAATTAAAAAGATTGCAGAGCATGATAATTCATGATGCAATGTTATTCAAACATCTATTAACCAATTGTTTACTTTAGCTAATCAAATAATCTTATCGGGCGTCCACGTACGTCTGATAGATGGTATACAACCAAAAGACAACGGCAACGATCCCTATAGGGAAAAATAGACCTGATGCAGCAAACAATACAATGCCTACAACCAGGAAAAATATACCTTTTTCAACATTATTTAAGTAAAGTTCTCCAAGGCCTGGAATTATCGAAAGAATTAGCGCGGTAACGGTACGAGTCTCACTTGTTTTTGTCATAATACTTTTCCTCCGGATTTATTGAAAGTTTCCGAAAATCCATTAAACTCCTCTTTGCAAATAGTGCAATATAAAGAACTTTTTAAATTATATTTTTCACACCTAGAATAAAACATATTGACTTCTCCTAAGTAATGAATACTACATTTCACGGTATTATATTTATGTTAAATTAAATCTTCTAACGTCATAAAAATGAAGTCTGAAATAAAAGAATAACTGAAAATACACAATATTCCGTTAAAAATAGAATACTCAGAACCTTCAATAACTATCGGCCTGAATTTGAAATGGTGCTCCCGCCGGGATTTGAACCCGAGTCGAAGCCTCGAGAGGGCTTCATGATTGGCCACTACACTACGGGAGCAGATAGTGCCTTGATTACTATCACGTTAATATAATTTGTGCGAATAACT
>DATESF010000018.1:0-6380 GCA_035271005.1 Candidatus Methanomethylophilaceae archaeon
CTTTGTTGAGCTCGGGAATGCTGTGAGGTAGTAAATGGATATAACAGTCCAAGGGACCGACCCGTTCGGGAATGAGGGTTATAAAACGTTGTTCCAGGACATAATGAATGATTTGGGAGAAGCCTTAGCAATTGAAAAAGCTGAGTTGATTCTCAAACCAGATATTCCTTTGTTCATATTTTCAGTTAGGCTTAGAAGTGAACCAGTCAACAAGACCATCGCAGATGTAGCAAGTATTCGTGAGGAAGGTTCCGGAGTACACATAACAATAACTGACGAACGCCACGCACCAGAGATTCTAAATCAAATGTGGTCTAAGTATGGTAGGAACAGCGTAGATCAACAAACCCGTTTCGATATGACCGTGTCAAATGCAGACTTCAAAGAGGTTAGTGAAACGGTGGTAGCATCAGGTGAAGAATCTCTTAAGGAGATCATAGGTTCCATTTGGAGATCTATGCCCGAAGGAATAAGAGTACGTCATGTTTTCATAACTGGCGTTGTTTTAACCGTTCTTGCGACTGAAGAGATAATGTTACCTGAATACATGAAAGAGGGTGCCGATGCCCACGTAGCCATTGGAGGCTCAGTAGATGTTTGAAGTCATAATGTATGACGGAGGAGTATACCGTTCAGCAGAACTCTTTGAGATGATCGAAGACGTGGGTGGTGCAGTACTTCAAAGAATTAGAAGCTCTCAAATGTTAACGGTAACTATGTCGATACCCAGTAAGGACAAGGACGTAATAGTCGCTTTATGTAAAGAGATAGGCGGAGAAGTAAAAGAAGTCCCTCTTGCTGGTACAGAGATAGCCGTTGTTGGAATGACTCTAGGACGTCATCACATGCCTCATCCGATATGTGACATAGCTGAGGCCCTAAGAAGAAGAGGTGCTTTGACCATTGTTATGGGATTAGCTCGAGGAAGAGGAAAATCAACTTCCCAGATATCTGCTTCAGAAATCAGAATAATCAACGAATACGATGCAGTGATTTTCACATTTGGAAATTTTAGGTCATGTATCGAATATAAAAAAGAAATGATGAAAGACATCAAGATACCCTTAATCCTGGTATGCGGTCCGAAGCCAGAAGGTATTGAAGATTATTGCGAAGCATTGGTTTCAGGCATCGGTAGAAAGTCCGAGAGGATGAGATCCTCCGATGAAAGAAAAAAGTTAGATGAGGTCGTTTCTATCGCTGAGGCAGTACTTTATGAAAAAAGGAAAGTCGTATCAGAAGATCCATTGTTCGTTTATCCCTCAGAAGTAAAACAGGTATTAGAAAATTATAAGCCGTTAGATATGTGTTTGAGGCCATCACCGATAGTTCTACACATAGATGGTCTTAGGGCCAAGATACCATACAAAGAGAATGTCGAGGCTATAAGCGACATAATGATTTACGATCGTAGACTGGGGGATATATCCACTATCTCTGAATCAAAATTAGATAACAGCAGTATACTGATAAGAATCAAGACAGGTTCGGAGGTCGAATACGACGACGCTCTTAGGGCAAAACAAACGTAAAGGGACGTATGTTCTGTTTGTAATTTTGTCAAGTGATATAGAATTAAACGTTGGTTCGTTAGGTTCTATAGCATTCAAAGCAGGAGAGTATTGCTATGTAGGCAGTGCCATGAATGGTCTCGAACATAGGATAAAACGGCATATTTCACGAGAAAAAACCATACGCTGGCACATTGATAGATTAACTATCAATGCGGATTCGATCAAAGCTTATATTTCCGAAGGCGAAAATATCGTTCCCGAATGCACTATAGCGGATACTGCCAAGAAAATAGGTCTATTGCCATTTGTAAAAGGATTCGGTTCCTCCGATTGTGTTTGTTACACACATTTATTTTCAGTAATGCCGGGAAAAAGAGAGGCTCTGATTTCTACTCTAGGATTGGAGTTGCTGGAACCCCTCTAAGTACGCGTGCGCGAGTGGGAACGCTTATAATGTATCAGATACTTCGGATTGTATAATCAATTACACACACCTTGGATGTGGAGGCAATACATGAAATCACAAAGTGAAGCAATTCTATCACGCAAAGTAACGGCAGAGACAATCGCCAAACTTGAGGATATTTTAGGAAAGGATAACGTAAACACCTCAGACTTAGAGAAGATACTCTACTGTCATGATCTGGCACCCCTGCCTAAAGAAGCAGGTATTATGTTCAAAAACATGCCAGACGTTATCGTAAGGCCTGAAACTGATGAACAAATCGCAAAAGTCGTCGCACTGGCATATAAAGATGGAATACCCATTGTTCCCAGAGGCAATGCAACATGGGGACTTGGCGGATGCATGCCTACCAACGGCGGCATAGTTGTCGACATGTACTCAAAGATGAACAAGATCATCGAGATAAACACTGAGAGCATGTACATAAAAGTCCAGGCTGGATGCACATGGAAAATCGCTCTTGATGAGTGCATGAAAAAAGGCTTCATCATCGGTTCATATCCTTCGAGTTTCCCTGCAGCAACTATTGGTGCATGGACCTCTACTGACGGAATGGGAACTGGCAATTACAAATACGGCTCCGCTAAAGACAATATCCTCAATATGAAAGTCGTTCTGTCTAATGGATCATTGATCGAGACAGGATATGACCAAATCGGTTCCTACATGGCTGGTTACAATCTTAATCAGTTCTTCGCAGGTTCCGAAGGTACTCTTGGCATCATGACCACGATTACTATGAGGATCTACCCAATGGGAGAGATTAGACCCATAGCTTACGAATTTGAAAATCTCAAAGATATGCATGATCCGATTCAGAAACTTATCAATCATGCAAGTATCATGCCCCTTCACATATCCTGGGGTGACTACCTACACTTCGCTAATCAGAGAAAGGCTGGAGTTCATAATCTTAAAGTAAAGAACATTCTACTCATTACTTTACAGGGTGACAGCAAGTTCCTCGATCTTGAGGAACAGGAAACTGACGCAATCATTGCGGAGTTCGGCGCTAACAAACTCGACAGCGAAATCGCTAACCACGAGTGGGAAGAGAGATGCTATGAATTCAGGGCAAGAAAGACCGGCGTAGGGGAAATACCTGCAGAAGTCATCGTACCTAGCAAGAGCTGGGGAGATTTCGTTGATGAATGCTACAAAGGCTTCGATGTCATGAAGATGGAGGCCGGTGGAGTTATCGGTGTAATAGTCGATCGTAGCACAGCTTTATTCATGCCTTATTATTTCAAGGACGACGAGAGCCTGCTTGGAATGGCAGCTTTCTCGTTTAACTTCTACCTTGGCGACAGGGCAGGTATCTATGGCGGAAGGACTACCGGCTTCGGTGTATTCTTCGCATGGAACATGGACATAATACACGATGGAGAGACAGCAGACTTCATGAGAGATCTGAAGACTGCCCTTGATCCACGCGATGTTATGAATCCTGGACATCTTGTTTGTGGAACCACTAGATTTGGAATAAACATGAGCAAACAAATCATGAGCTTCGGAAGTGCGCTTATTCAGAGCGTTAAGAAGCTATTGCCTGCCGACACAACATTCAGCGCAAATCTTAAGAGATTTAGATACGACGTAATGGATGATGAAATGAAATCATCCAGAACTCGTGTCCTCGGTGACGGCAACGAATAAGCCAGTTCTAAACATTTTAAACCCTTTCCATATTTTCATTTTTAATAATAGATGTTCAATTAATTTCAAATGTTATTAACATTTTAAGATAACTTTAATAACTTGATATTTATTGATATACTGTGAGAAGTAACGCGACTATCCTTGTTTCATTGGTGGCAGTAATAGCCCTCGTAGGTTCAGTCACAGTCATCGGACTGACAAGTGATAGTGATGACACTTCATACATCTACACGACTATGAGTTGGCAACAGGAGATGGTCCAAGAGATTGTCGGCGATACTTATGTCGTTAAATCATTCATGCTTCCAAATTCAGATCCTCACAGCGCCACTCTTACTCCGGGCATACTAGTTTCTAGCAATACTGTTGCTTATTTTGCTATTGGATCGGACGTAGAATGGGAAGAAAAGTATATCGATATTGTAAGAGACCAACAAAATATACAGACCTTTGAGTGTTGTAAAGAATTGATGAGTGCTGGAATAATGGAACATTTACTTCCGGGACATTGTCATTGCGCTCACGATGAAGCTCACGATGAAAGTCACCATCATCATTCTCATGATCCTCACGTTTGGACGTCTCCTGAACGTTTGACACTTATCGCAAAATATGTTAGAGATGAAATGATCAATATAGATCCTGGTAACAAAGATCTCTTCGAAGAAGGATGTGCCAGTTATGTTGAAAAGACCACCGAGCTAGAGAACTCCGTAAAAGAAAAACTTAGTAACAAGGCAGATTCAAGCATAATTGTCTGGCACAATTCATGGGCCTATTTACTTCCTTCAAACGTACATGAGATCGCACTGATGGAAACTGCTCAGGCCTCAATGATTCCTGATCAGATTACATTGTTACGAGGGGGCACAATAGATAATCCTAAAAATGTGTTTCTTTCAAATGAACTCGATATCAATGGCTTCACACAAAGTGACCTGGAAAAATCTGATGTATACGTAAATATTATCGTCCTCAATCCACTGGCTATAAACTGGTTGGATGAACTCGAGAAAGCAATAACGACGTTTGGCGACGAATTGGTGGAGGCATAATCATGATACCCATAGAAATTAAAAATCTCACGGCAGGATATGACGGTAAAGTCGTTTTCAGCGATGTAAACATGGAATTAAAAGAGCGTGACTTTCTTGCGATTATAGGACCGAACGGAGGAGGTAAGACAACTCTATTCAAGGCTATTCTAGGATTGATTAAACCTATGTCTGGCACTGTAAAGATATTTGGAGAAGAACCTGTTGGTTCCGCTCGAGATATAGGATATGTTCCCCAGAATGAAGAATTGGATTCACAATATCCAATATGTGCCAGAGAGGTAGTTCTAATGGGACTTAGATCTAAAAAAAGGATGCGTCCTTTCTATACAAAAGAAGAAATGGAAGCAGCCGAAGAAGCCATGGAATATGCGGAAGTAACAGAGTTTGCAGATCAACGCATAAGTCAATTATCTGGTGGACAAAGGCAGCGTGTTTATTTGGCAAGGGCTCTTGCGCCTAAACCAAGTATTTTGATGCTTGATGAACCAACTGCAAGTTTAGATCCTTCAATGAAGGATTGTACGTATGATATATTGAGAAAATTAAACGCCGATGGGATTTCAATAATGCTTATTACGCATGACATGAGCAGTTTATCTCACGACGTAAAACGTATAGCTTGTATGAATCAAAGGATGATAGTAAACGACGTTCCAGAAATAACTGAGGAGATGATCCGCCTAGGGTTCCACTGTCCTCCTGAGCTGGTACATATAGGCAGCTGTGATTGCGGAGGCCCTAAAAATGGTTGATTGGTCTGTGGTATTCCATATGCCTTTGATTCAGAATATGTTTCTCGTTGCTGCAATAGCATGTTTGCTTTGTGGTGTCGTTGGAACCTTCGTTGTTGTTAAACGAATGGTATTTGCCACTGGAGGAATAGCGCATACCTCTTTCGGAGGTGTGGGTCTAGCATATTATTTAATGTCTGTTTTTGCAGTATCTTGGTTTACGCCTATACTAGGTGCTGTATTATTCGCTGTGGTATCAGCATTGATAATGGCGATTCCTTCAATATCAAAAAAGATTCGAGAAGATTCCGTAATAGGAGTTCTCTGGTCAGTTGGTATGGCTCTAGGGGTTATTTTCATGAGCCTTATGGATCGTTCTGTAGTCATGCCTCGATCCTTTGAGAGCATTTTGTTTGGAGATATATTGCTCGTCGGCATCGGAGAAATCAAGATTATAGCGGTGTTGACAATAATATCTCTGGCACTTATCATTTTACTGTTTAGGGATCTCCAAGCTCTTACCTTCGATGAGACTCATGCAAGACTTAGTGGAATCAACGTTACTGCACTCAACATGTTTCTTTACATCCTCATAGCACTAACTTGTGTGGTGGCAATGAATGTTGTAGGTATCGTGATGGTAATAGCACTTGTTGCTATACCTGCGGCAATGGCCAATATGTTCTCAGATGGTCTTAAAAAGATGATGATAATATCTGTGATACTTTCAGAAATCATGACATTCTTCGGTCTAATATTGGCTATAGGATTGAATCTTCCTCCTGGAGCAATTGTATCTGTAGTTATGGGCGCTATGTTTATTCTAGCAATTGCTGTAAAGACTATTTACAACAAAACCGTATCAAAGATAGCTTAATCAAATTCTGTCCAGAAGTTCACCGACGCTATCAATAACATCTACGACTCCTGCCTCGTCCCAATCTTTGGATGT
>DATESF010000019.1:0-2317 GCA_035271005.1 Candidatus Methanomethylophilaceae archaeon
ATCATGGCAAAACTTATGGTGCAGGATACACGAGTAGAATCTGATGCTTCTACAACTGTCAGAGTTAAAAACACAGTCTGCAAAAGATGCTCTAGAGTTCAAGGAAGTTATTACGAAGCAATTTTACAAGTGCGTTCAGAAGAACGAGCGGTGAATAGCGAGACTTTGGACGAGGTTCTACACATGGTGATGAACTATGTTGAACAACAATCTAAAATCAATCGTCAATATTTCATTTCAAAAGTAGAAAAAATGCACGGAGGCATTGATTTCTACATATCCTCATTGGCTCTCGGACGTATGTTGGAGAAAATGATATCCGACAGATACAGCGGCCAAACAAAAGAATCATCAAAATTAGTTGGACGTAAACCAGATGGACAGGATATGTACCGTGTTACGTATCTAGTTCGTCTTCCTGAATTCAAAGTTGGTGACGTTGTTATCTGGAAAGATAAATATTACAGACTTTCAAGGGTTTTTGCCACTGGCGGACGTATAACTGCACTTAAAGATTTCAGAGAAAATACTCTTCGCAAATCCGATATGCCTGCACTTAAGGTATTCTGTAAGGAATCTGAACTTTTGGATGTGGCGGTGATCAGTGGTTCTGCGCCAGAGATACAGGTTCTTAATCCAATAACGTATGAAACATTGGACCTCAGAGTACCAGAAGATGCTGTAATAGGTGAGACTGTTAAGGCTACAGTTATCGACGACGTAATGTATTTTGTTAAGTAAGCATTTTTATTACGCCGTCTATACATAGCTATGATAAAACTTCCAGAACCAATCGAAGACGTGATATTCAATCTTCTAAGGGCATCCAATACCAAACTCCCAAGAGATATGGGATGGGCGTTAGAAGCGGCTGCGGGATGGGAGAGCGATCTAACAGCAAGATCTCAACTGGGAGCCATAATGGATAACGTACGTAAGTCCGAACTTTTATCGAGACCAATGTGCCAGGACACTGGAATTCCTATATTTTATGTTAAAGGTAAGTTCGATTCATCGATAATAGATGATATCAAGAAAGGTATAATCAGAGCTACTAAGGAGATTCCACTAAGGCCGAACACAGTGGATCCCTTATCTCGTAAGAACTACGGCGATAATCTTGGTGAAGGAATGCCCATTGTACATTTTTTACCAACTAAGGATAATTTCACTGAAATAACAGTCATGCCCAAGGGTGCTGGTTCAGATAACATGACTAAACTTGTAATGCTCAATCCGTCGGCTACTGTAGAGGATATTGAGAAAGTGGTTATAGACACAGTGTTGGACGCCGAAGGTCGACCCTGTCCTCCTGGCATAATAGGTATAGGCATCGGAGGAACATCTGATAGTTGCGTTTCCATGGCCAAAGAAGCATTACTTATGCCAGTGGGTGAAGAGAACCCTGATCCTGTTCTGAATAAGATTGAGGAAAACATATTCGTAAAGCTGAACGAAAGTGGACTGGGTCCTATGGGATTAGGAGGAAACACAACTGTACTCGGAGTGAGAGCAATGAAAGCAGCATGCCACACTGCAAGTTTACCAGTTGCAATAAACATAGGATGTTGGGCTACTCGTAGAGCAACCGCCAGAATAACTTCTGAAAAGGTCGAGTATTCTCAGGAGGGTTTCAATTGATCATAACATCACCGCTGGATGAAAAGACTGTACGTTCTCTAAAGATTGGCGATACGGTGAACATCGACGGTCCAATAATAACGGGGCGAGATGAGATGCACATAAGAGCGTTAAAGATGGCTCGTGCAGGAGAAGAAGTTCCTAAGGAAATTTACAATTCAGTGCTTTACCACTGCGGTCCGATAATGATTCAATCAGGGGAGAAATGGATCCCCGTCGCTGCTGGTCCTACAACAAGTGCCAGAATGAATGATATGGAATCAGAAATGATTGAAAAATTTGGAATCAAAGCAATCGTAGGCAAAGGCGGTATGTCGTCTCAAGTAGCAGAGACGATGAAGAAGTGTGGCTGTGTCTATCTTGCTGCCGTCGGAGGCACTGCAGTGTCTCTAGCGGAAGGTCTTGGTGAAAGCACGGTCTCTTATTGGAACGATCTTGGCATGGCTGAGGCCATATGGAAATTTGACGCAAAAAACTTTGGCCCTCTAATCGTTGCTATTGACGCAGAAGGCGGAAATCTTTACGACCAAGTCCGTAAAAATATCAAACGTTGATTATTCATCTGGGCTATCATCGATTATTCTGATCTGGCCTGGATGCTTTCTTGCCCACATCACATAGATAACCACAGCTATCAGAAGAATTAAAGCAAGAAATAATCCGAACACTGTCAATA
>DATESF010000020.1:0-3121 GCA_035271005.1 Candidatus Methanomethylophilaceae archaeon
GGTCCGGAGCATCCGTGACCAGACAGATAAATTTTAATGCCATAGCCAGTTTTGTTGTTTTTATCCAAAAGTTCTACTATGAACTTTTCTGCTTCAGGTGTTATTTTTACCATGTTTATCACTCCTTCAATTCTATTAGAATATAAATAAAAGTCTTAGTACTTAACTATTGTTACTCATTCCATTTCTACTTCGAATAACTTTGCATATTCTCTGAAAGCGTAGGATTGAGATTTTGTAAGGGCCATATACGAGCCGATAACCATCGCTTCTAGGACCTCGTCCTTCGTAGCTCCTGCCTGCATTGCATGTTCTGCTTGTACTTTGATACAATATTCTGCGCCCTCGGCGGCAGATGCAGCCAAAGCACATAGGAACCTGGTCTTTTTTTCCATTACGCCCCGTCCTTCTAGCGTAGCTCTTCCAAGATTTGCTACTGGTAAAAACAGGTCTGGACGTTCTGAGAGAACCTGATTTATCAGCGGTATGGAGCCATATTCTTTTTTGATGGCCGCCAGTATTTTTTCGGTCATTTCTCTTTGTTTTGGATCTTCTTCCATATTTGCTCCGTATACTATGATTATAAAAATATCTGTCGTAGAAATCAGGAACGTTTACTAACTGTATAATTCCGTTAATATGAGGCTGTTACCAGATTGTTCTATTAAGCTCTGATAAAAGAGCTAAGGAGAATATGGAATGGAAAACAATAGTCTTCAAGAAAGGTTTAGGAATGTGGGCCGAGAATTCAAATATGATACGGTGAAAGCAGAATTTACAGCGTTCAAAGAATTCAAGGTTCGCTGGCAACGCTCTTACAAATGGGCGGACTTCAAAGTATCAGATTATCTCACCGATGCGCCTCCTGAGGTAATAGAAGGACTTGCAAAAACACTATTTACCAGGATATGTGCGAAAGGAGATCCAGATTTCTCGGAAGAGATGTGTAAATGGGTCACCGCGCCGGATTTTGCGAAGTACAAACAACCAATATATCTCAGAAGGAGCAGGAATCTAACAAGATCTCACCAGGGTGTGCACAAAGATCTGGAAGATTCATATCAAAGACTCATAGACATGGGTCTTGTGGAAAGAGATCCACAATTGTTTCTTTCCTGGACAAAGGAACCAAACGTACGCAAGGTCGGGTACTGTTCGGTCCTCATGAAGGTAGTATCAGTATCTTCCGCACTAGATAATACTGAAATACCTGATTTTGTGATGGATTATGTGATGTATCACGAACTGTGTCATATCATGATAGGTTTCGATCCATCCTCAGAAAGACACGGTAAGAAATTTGCAGAGTTGGAATCTATGTTCCAGAAGAAGAAAGAAGCTGAAGATTGGCTGAGAAAGCTCTGCATGTATCTTTGAACAAAAAACAATCGCCCCGAGGGGACAGGTGTCCCCCGGGCGTTAACACACTTTTTCACAGTCCGACGATGACGCCGGTCTCGGAGCACTGACTTACGCCGGGGGTATGTATCGGACCCTGCGTTGTCTTCCGGTCATGGTAACGATGACACATCGCATCTCCCGCAAGTTCCCAATTAAGGTACAGGGCCGCTCTTAGCCGATCCGTGCACATGGCGATCACAAATCACGCCCCTTCGCCGGTCCGGTTACTATAATATTGCATTTCTGTTTATAAAGGATTCTGCTAAATAATATTTAGATTATACTTAAATAACGATAACGTCATTCTCAATCGAGGTTGTATATGATTTCTGAAAAAGTAGTAAAAGCAATTGATGATCAGATAAACATGGAGTATTACTCTGCGTTCCTCTACTTGGCAATGTCCAATGAGATGGATGCAAAAGGCTTCAGAGGATATGCCCGCTGGCTTTTCCTGCAATATCAGGAAGAAATAGACCACGCCGAAAAATTCATCGCTTTTGTGCAGAGAAGAGGTGCAGAACCCACTCTTAAGACGATTGAAGCTCCTGGTAAAGTCCCAACGGCTCCTGTTGCTACAGCTGAAGCAGCTTTTGGTCACGAAGTAAAGGTGTCTCAGTCAATTGACAGAATCTACGCTTTGGCCAATAAAGAGGAAGACTACGCTACTGTTTCATTCCTCAAGTGGTTCATTGATGAACAAGTAGAGGAAGAGGAGAATACTCGAGACATCCTAGATATGTTCAAGCTTGCAGGTAATTCGCCTGGCGCTCTTATGGCGATGGACGGTAAACTTGGAAGCAGAGTCGGAGAATAATATTCTTCGATCTAAATAATCTGTAAACTCTTTCAATGCCCTGCCGTGCTGGCAGGGCCATATTTACTTTTTGTCGAAACTTAATTGCGTTGAATGTCGTTGTAAGATAAAAATTACTACTTTTGACGTAAAAATATCTATTTTTGCAGTAAAAGGCCTCTTTTCCTACGTTTTTCGTAGAAATAGCGTTGTATTTCGTACATTACGTCAATTAATATAGTAATGTTTATGAACGATAAAATTTTTACTACTTATTATGAGTGACTTTCTCAGTCCTAGGTCGGTGGCCATTATAGGTGCGTCCACTGACGAGACAAAACTCGGCGGAATGCTGTTAAAGAATATGATTGGCGCAGGTTTTGATGGTGATTTATATCCCATAAACCCGAAAGCCGAAACTATACAGGGGGTAAAGGCGTACAAGACCTTCGAAGATATAGGTAAGCCTGTTGACCTCGTTGCGATCGCCGTACCAGCAAAGTTCGTTAGTGCCGAAGTAGAAAAAGTAGGGAAGGCCGGAACTAAATATGTAAGTATTTTAAGTGCAGGATTCAAGGAAGCTGGGCCCGAAGGTGAGGCCCTTGAAGAAGAACTTCTAGCCGTCGCTAAAAAATATGGCGTAAGAATCTTTGGTCCTAACAGCTTTGGTATCTTGAGTCCTAAGGCCAAAGTCAACACCACATTCTCTCAATATCTTCCTAGAGTAGGTAATGTTTCCATGATGTCACAGTCTGGAGCATTTGCATCATCTATCATTGATTGGGCCATCGGCCAGAAGATAGGTATCAGCAAGTTCGTTACTTACGGTAACAAGTGTGATATGAACGAATCCGACATGATTCCGATCTTTAATGAAGATCCAGATACAAAAGTAATAGGAATGTATGTTGAAGGAGTAACTAA
>DATESF010000021.1:0-3015 GCA_035271005.1 Candidatus Methanomethylophilaceae archaeon
CCTGAGGTTCGCCGTATCTTTTCATATTGATATGATCAGCAAGATCTATTGCGAACTGTGTTATGTGCTCTTTACTAGAGATCTTATCGTGGTCGCATTCACCGAGATCGACGGATACTTGAAGACCCCAAAGGTTCTCATCGTTGTATTTGTTGATTGCCTCCTCATCACTGAGAAGTTTACCGGAATAGGGACTCATTGTGTACATTGTATTTTCCTCATGACGGGTTTGATTTCCGTCTAATCTAATGTAAATAGTTTCGGTATTTCAAACAATCTATTTACCCAGAATTGTGTTAGATTCTAATCTATCATCCAGTATCTCTAAATGTCCGTAGAGGAACAAATGAATATCAATAGGGACAAAAACAAAGTTATTGTGATAAAAATATATTTTTCACCATCTGCTTTTTCTTCGCTCTGCATCCGGATAATAAAAATCCGATATATAGGGGAAAGGGCATTTGAGGTCATGGTATCTGAAGTTTTTTTCACGGACATGCGTACGGACATAGGAAACACTATTCCCGATAAATTACGCAAACTCGTAGAAAAAGCCGGAATGGGTAAAATTGATTACGATAAAAAGTTAGTAGCTATCAAAATGCATTTTGGTGAACTCGGTAACCTTGCTTACTTAAGACCAGGCATCCCGAGAATGATAGCCGAGGAAACAAGACGTATGGGCGGAATACCGTTTCTGATCGATTGTAATACGTTATACGTTGGACACAGAAAGAACGCGCCAGAACACTTGGATACCGCTAACTACAACGGATTCAACCGTATGTCCGCCGGATGCCCGATAATCATCGGGGACGGGCTTAAGGGAATGGACGATGTGGAAATACCCATTGACGGTCAGTATGTAAAGGAAGCAAAGATTGGCCGCGGCATATACGATGCTGACATTCTTATCAGCCTTACTCATTTCAAATGTCATGAACTAACTGGTTTCGGTGGCGCATTAAAGAACTTAGCTATGGGCTGCGCATCCCGCAGAGGAAAAATGGAAATGCACTCAGCGGGCAAACCTTCTGTTTGTCATGAGACGTGCATAGGCTGCGGTACTTGCCTCAAGTACTGTGCACAATCTGCTATTACCATTAATAAGAAGAAGGCAACGATAGATCTTGAGAAGTGCGTAGGATGCGGACGATGTATAGGCGCATGTATCTACGATGCTATTGCCGTAGAGAATGACGAGGAATTAGACATTCTTAACGCAAAGATAGTCGAATACGCTATCGCTTCGGTTAAGGACAAACCACACTTTCACATTACAGTGATGGCAGATATATCGCCATATTGCGACTGCCACGCTGAGAACGATACGCCAGTCATACCTGATGTGGGAATGTTAGCTTCTTTTGATCCTGTCGCGTTGGATAAGGCCTGCGTAGATCTTGCAATGAAACAATCACCTATCAAGGGCAGCATACTGTATGAGAAATGTGGAGGCGACGTTCCAGAAGATATGTTCGCATGTATACACCCGATGACTAGATGGCAAAGTACCTTCGAGCATGCAGAGAAAATGGGGTTCGGTTCTTCCGAATACCGTATCATAAACGTGAAGTGAAAATATGCGCATATTCATCGCGTTAAGGATACCTACAGATCCCTCGTTAATCGGACCAATAGAAGAATTATCTTCTGCAGGTGGAATGAGAACATACGGTCCAACAGGTCTTCACATCACATTGAGCTTTATCGGAGAGATAGAAGAAAAACGGACATCTGATATTGTAGACGCTTTGACAGAAGCTGCAAAAGGAATCAGTCCGTTTAATATAACTCTCAAGGGAATGAGTTCATTTCCTGGAAAGAACGGCCCCCGAATCGTATGGATAGGTACGGAATCAGATGGTATTCTTGAAACACTTGCTGAACGATTAGCGGAACGTTTGAAAGCTCATAGTATAGAATATGACGTGATAAAATTCGTACCTCATATTACCATAGGAAGGGCCCATGATGGATTAGGTTCTTCAACAGTCGTTTCTGTAATAGATAAGTATAGTGAAACCGAATTCTTCAAATTTGTTTGTGATAAACTCACAATGTATAGTAGCGAACTAAGACCAGAGGGTCCAATTCACAAAGCGATTTCACATGTTATGTTGTAAGTTAGTCTTCAGAAGGTTAACTGTAGCTTTCTGTTCTTATACGCTCAGACATCAAATGATGGTTCATGAGAAAACTAAAGCGTCTCATTGGAAGGAACAGGATTTCGAACAACCGTCGCGGTGGCATAGAAGGACTGCCGCTTCAGCTCATAATCGTTATGTTAATAGCTACTATGGGCACAGCAATCATTCTTGGATGGATGGGTAACATCGAAGGCCCAAAGGTCATCGGAGATGTCGACGTGACCTCTGACGAGATTGTTCTCGTGAACGGAAGTACGTTGAACGGTAGAATATCCATCGTAGTAACAGATCAAGATGGAAACCCAATCGAGGGAGCAACGGTTGTACTTACTGGTCTCGGAATAACTGACAGGAATGGAAAAACGCCACATGGCACCACCGATTCCAAAGGATATGCAAACATCATGGGACTAAACATAACCATGAAGAACAGCGCCATCGGTTTTATTACCGTTAACGTTTCAGCATCAGGATACGGGGAGAACAACACCGCTAGAGTGACGGTGATAGGATGAGGATGAACAGGAAGGGCATGATCGGTATGCCAGTTAGGCTTGCGATCACCTTCCTGATCCTTGCGATTACTGTACCCCTGCTTATGGAAGTGGCAGATGATCTACGTAACGACGTGGAAGCCTCGGACCTAGCAGTCCAGGCCGACATTGTTACAAAAACAGCAGAAAAAGCATATTATGCCGGGATCGGAAGCGAATTCACAGCGAATGTATCGATTGATCACAACGGCCGATTGATTATTGGAGGAGACGGTTCGGACGCATATTGTGTTCGAATGATATATGGAGATAAAGAAACAGGAAAGGTCGTAATGGACCGCCCTCTTGTCAAGATCTCAAAAGAAATT
>DATESF010000022.1:0-21829 GCA_035271005.1 Candidatus Methanomethylophilaceae archaeon
GCTTTTTCAATTGCTAAGGCTTCTCCCAAATCATTCATTATGTCCTGGAACAACGTTTTATAACCCTCATTCCCGAACGGGTCGGTCCCTTGGACTGTTATATCCATTTACTACCTCACAGCATTCCCGAGCTCAACAAAGCTCCGCCTACCGCTCCGATATACTGAGAGTCAGGGGGGACTATTGGCATTTCACCCAATATTTCGCCTACTGCCTTTACAAGACCAGTGATAAGCGAAGTTCCACCTACCTGAATAATCGGACGCCTTATGTCTATTTCCTGAAGCTGTTGTTCGTAGACCTGTTCTGCAACAGAGTGACATGCAGCGGCTGCTACGTCCTCAAAAGTCTTTCCTGATCCTAACTGTGTAACTAAGTCCTGGATACCAAATATAGAACAATACGAGTTCATTTTAGCATTTCTCCAGTTCCCTTTCATCGCAAGTGGACCAAGTTCTTCGATACTGATGTCCATTCTTTTTACAACCATCTCTAAGAAACGTCCTGATGCTCCGGCGCATATTCCACCCATTGTGAAATTGTCAGGTATTCCGTCGCGAACGGTAATGGCTTTGTTATCCATGCCTCCGATGTCCAAGATTGTAGCTTCTCCTTTCTGCCGATTAGCCAGCCATACTGCGCCTTTTGAGTTAACGGTAAGTTCTTCCTGGACTAGTTTAGCGTTGTAATGTTTTCCAAGAGTATAACGTCCATAACCTGTAGTACCTATGGCCTCCAAATCTTTGAAATCAACTCCTGCTTGCTTCAAAGCATCCATAAGAACCTTATCAGCAGATTTAACAACGTCACCAGAACCAGTCCACGCCTTTCCGATGATCTTATTGTTCTCCATTACTACAGCTTTAGTAGTACTCGAACCAGAATCTAATCCAGCACTTATGCCCGTCTGTCTTTCTCTGGCCAAAAGTTCCTTCTTTGAAACTATAGTTACTAATGCTTCCATTCTTGTCAGCATCTGAGAAGCTTGTAATCTCTCAGTGAAGGAATATGTAACAACAGGTAAATTCGTATGATCTTGAATAAATCTCCTAAGTTCGTTTCTTACTAGTGCCGCCTCTGCGCATCTGAAACATGTACAAATGAAAACCGCGTCTGCGTCATATTTACCGTTTACAAGAGAAGCAGCTCTAGCTATCATTATCTTAAGTTGATTAGAACGGGGATTGAATCCGAATAACTTAACTGCTTCATCCACGTCCGCCGCACCTACGTCGGGGTAAACCATCTTAGCGCCCACAGATAGGGCCGCCTTTTCAATCTCATGTTGAACACTACTATATTCAGTTCCGCATGATAGTTGAGCGATTTTTATAGTCATTTGAGCCCTTCCAAAAATTTCTTAGCATTAAGAACAAAATCCTTTGCTTCTTCTTCAGTACCGGGATACACTACCTCGAGTTTTGGTATCCCTTGTTTATTGATAAGATATTTTATCATTTCGTTTGAACGCTCGCACCCAACACAACCGAAACTGTATGGAGCATCCCTCATTATTATGGCTGCATCAGCCTCTTCGATCATCGGCCCCCAAAGAGCCAGTCTACCCCTTATGCCAGAGGGAACTTCCACACCTGCATATTTCAAGCCAGAAACGACATCATCTATAGTAACGTTCATCGGAGGCATGTCTATCTCCAAATTATCTACTCTTTCCTGAATTGCGGCCATGGCGCTTAGCGGTTCGTGACCGAATCTTTCTACGATGTCGAACAGTATCAAACTGTTCGGCGGGTCTATGAAAATTTTCATCTTTACTCCTCACAAATATTCTTGAATTCCATAATAGGTAACTTATTTTTTATCTCGAGGGGTACTATTTCCTCATGTCTATCAGCACATTCCAAACCGTATTGTACGTTGGAAAGTAAATCCCATTCAGCCTCAAGCTGACTATACCCAGGTCTAGTGCCGTGCTGTGCACGACATCTCTTAGGGTCTCCTGCTGGATACGCCCGGCGTTTGGAAAAAACCTCATTACGATATTTCTTACGTATCTCGTCAACAACTTCTAGAACGACGGACTTTGAGCCTTCTATAAGGCATCCATAACATGTTTCCTTAAGCTTGACATCTTTATCCATTGCGTGAATCGATCGTACTAATTGATCCGGCGTAAGCATGGATTTAGGGGATATCATTAGGAGTCTTGTCTCCCTTTCATTACTCATATATCTTCCTCCGTAATGTAGATGGACTGTTCGTCATCGGCTTCATTTAACATTTTATTAAGATCTCCGAGGAACATTCCTACTATATTCGTTCCATAGGATTCCTCACCAGTAGGTCCGTATGATTTACTATCTTCCAACCTTATCCCAATAAGTCCACGCATAGGACGAACTTGATTCGTAACGCCTATTTCTCCACGTTTCACTTTTTTGAAAAGATCTTGAGGGTGAATCGTTTTTCCTCTTTCATCGTCACCATAGAAAGTAATCATCTGAGCACCTTCGAAGGAAAACTGAACTTTTAGAACACCTATTGGTTTATGATTCAACCCAGTTATTTTCTTAAAGAAATGTACTGTAGGTTGGTCTTTTGCAGTTATTTCTATTTTGTATATCTTATCTTTAGGAACGGCTAAAGTTTCAACAGAACCTGCCGCCAGCGCATCCATTGTACGCTCAGGAGTCTGTTCAACAACAATAGCATCATTGGAAGTGTCGCCTTTCCTTACCTGTTTGATACCAAACCCAGCAAGATAATCTTCTCCAGCTTTCTGAGTCATACCTATGACCAATGCACGAGGAGGATCAGTGAGAACAGTTATCTTATCTCCTTTCTCAGCCATAGATACTAATGCTTGTCCGCGGACAACTTTACCTGCGGAACTATGAGACGGCACGATTTGCCTCTTATCCTTATAGATGTATATTCGTCCTATTCCGAGTCCTTCATTCCTTACTGTAACAGAACCCATTTCTCTGACTGCGGTCTTCTCTGGCTTTATATCCTCATCCAGATCTTTTGAATTTACAATGAAACTTCCCCTTGGGTCAGATATCTCTAATGTTTTATCTGCGGCTGCTATCAACACATGTTCAGCAGCCATTGGGGACCCAGGATCTAATTTGACCAGTATGTTTGTATAAACAGAATATCCGTCAGCCAATTTATACTGAAGATCTTTTGTTATCTCAACATTATCGATATTCATCTCTGACATCACAGGTCGGATCTCAATGATCTCATCTTCTTCACACATATCGTCAACAAGATGTCTTCCGACAGTTATACGTCCGATTCGACCGTCGCCGGCGCCGTATGAATCTCTGTGATCAATTTTAGCGACCATGATGTACGTAGTAAGATTGTCTCCTCCACCTAAGGAGAAATAACAATCAAACTTACGATAAAGACGATCGGCAGATGATGCTTTAATTTCTGTTGGAAATGCACCAAAAGATATTAATTTTCGAGTAACCCATTTCGATGTTGAGCCTTCTATCTTATCTGAGATGGATCTAAATAAATTTGCTTCTGGACTGTCATCAAGATGGAGTACCATTACTCCTTTCTTAGTCACGATTTCAAAATCATTGGTCTTCTTAATCACCGTATCTACAGACAAGTGTATTGCGATAAGAGATCCACTATTGTAGAGTTCGTCGGCAATTGCGTCTTTAAGTGTTGCTCCTGCCTTCAAGGTCTTATCCTTACCGTTTATGGATATCTTCATTGGGATCCTCCTCGTGGTAATATTGATTGTACCTTAGAAACTATCTCATCCAGTTTTTCCTGGGGGCAAGTTATACCTCTTATTACACCTGTAATTATGTCTACAATGTAACCTTGAGTCTTGATCTCATCGTCTGGTGGCATAACGTGTTCGGTCTTGATGCCTATGGCAGCAAAATCTTCAAAATCTACTGGACACTGTGATACTATTATAGCAGGTAAATCCACGTTCCTAAGGATCAGTCTTGCTTTGTAGATTATATGATTACGTACATTTCCTAAATGGATTACAACCACTTTGAACTGACGTAATCTTTCCACCTCTAGAGGGTCTAATCCGAATCGAGACCCTGTAGTCACGTCAGGAGCGTCCGAAGGTACTCCAGAACCTGCGTTAACAACAAGAACACTGGTGTCGATACCTTCTTCTCTGAGAGCATACGTAATTTCACATACAGGCTTTGTAATGTGTCTTTTTCCAGGACCCATGGCCACAGCCACAACATCCCTTCCGCTGTCGGAAATCGTTGCTCTCTGAGCAAGCGCACCTCCGATTCCAAGACCCATTGCTTCTCTACACTCGACGAAACTGAGATGACGGCCAATCTGGCGTTTCAATTCATTCACCTGTCTCTGAATCGTCGTCCCGCAGTTCTTCCATTCCGAACCTATCTATCACTGAATCGGGCGTATCTATAGCTTCGACTTTTCCACCTGATATGAATGCAACACGGTCGCATACGTTCTCAACAAAATCCATATCGTGACTTACTATAACGAAAGTCTCGCCAAGAGTCTCTCTTGCCCTTATGACAGATTTTGCCACTATGGATTTGGTAATCGGATCCATAGTACCAGTAGGTTCGTCCAAAATAATTATTCTAGGCTCTTTGATCAGAACTTGTGCAAAGGCAATCCTTTGGCATTCGCCGACCGATAAAGTGTCTGGATAAGAATATAAGAGTTCTTCCATCTCGTCTTTTTCAAATCCTACACTTTGTAAAACCTGTATCGCCTTAAATTTGGCCAGTTCGGCGGGCATCCTTGAGCCTATGCTTGTAGTTAAATTACAAAGAATATTATCATAAGGATACAAAGTGTATTCCTGATGCAGGAATCCTATGTATGGGGTAGCACGACCTTTGCCGCTCATTCCCATCTCGGACATGTCTATCCAATCATCTCCAACTCTTACTTTCACAGTACCTTGTGTCGCTGGAGTCATGCCTGCAATCATACGAGAAGTTGTTGTCTTACCTGCACCCGACTTCCCTACGAGGCCGAATACCTCGCGTTCCTTGATATCGAATGTCATACCGTCAACGGCTTTTACAACACCTCTCATAACTGAGAAAAAGTGTTTTTCTGCATTTTCTAAAGCTATTAATGGCTCCCCGAGCTCGCCAGCTTCCTGTTTTTCAAAGGTGTATCCTTCCATAAACTTTTCAGTTATTGGTTTAGGTTTACCTTGCATGATAACGTCCCCGGAATCAAGCCAAATAGCTTCATCGGCCATCTTATCGATAGCTTCAGGCCAGTGGGATGCGAAAACCATGGCAATCCCTTTATCCTCAACATATTTCACGAGTCTTTCGTGCATCTGTCCAGCAGTGTAAGGATCCAAGGTCCCAGTAGGCTCATCGGCCAAAAGGAACAACGGGTCCCTGGCAATCTGTCTAGCGAGAACAACTCTTTGTTTTTCTCCTCCGGATAGGTCCCTGGCGATATGAGTCGTTCTGTGAGTCATTCCTACAAACTCTAAAATCTCCAGTGCTAAGCTTGTCCTAGCCTTACCTTCAGCACGATCCCCAATCGCTTCAAAAAGATTCTCTATCACAGTCTTGTCGCCGAAAAGAGCAAAGGTCCTCTGGAGCATGATAGCAATACGGCTCTTCAACTGACGTTTAAGAGGATTACTTTCTTTAAGGGCCCAATAATCAATAGTTATAGTTTCAGTATTAGATCCACACGCCGTACATGGAGTACCTTCGTATGGAAGATCAAGATGTTCACAATCGGCGCATCTATTAACTTTGTATAAAATGCGACCCGAGCTAGGAGCGTATTCTTCGCTACCTCTCAACATCATGATCAATACACTTTTGCCTGCAGCACTTTTTCCAATAAGTCCGAGCGTCTTACCAGTTTGTATTGTGGCGCTCACATTATTTAGAACAGCATTATTCCCGAATTTCTTTGAAACGTTCTCTATAATAATGAAGTCGACCGACTTTTTAGCCATGAATAAGAAAAGGCTCAGCGATATAAAATACACACGAACTTTTAAACATATGATAAGAAAATTCAGATGTTTATATAGGTCTTATTCTAGTAACTGAAGCTCAACCATAAACGTAATTGAATCAATTAGTTTATTTATATGGATGAATGATACATCCATATGCTTACTCAAAATCGTAAAGGGGCGGGCGGACCCATCCCTAAATTTAGTGATTATCACATATGGAAATCATTAGAATGTCTTGATAAAAACAAACCCATCGGACGCAAAAAGCTTTCGAGCTTAATAGGCGTAGGAGAAGGGAGCACTAGAACTATACTTGGAATTATCCAGGATCACGGTCTAATTGATATTGATAAGAACGGAGTTTCGATTAATAAAAAGGGAATTAGTTGCTACGATTCCATGTTTATGGAAATCAAGCACCTAGACACAGGAGGACTTACTATAGACGAATACGACTGTGTCGTTCGAATACCAAAGCTGGCTCGGAACGTAAAATATGGATGCGAAGAAAGAGATACTGCCATAAAGGCAGGAGCCACTGGAGCCACGACTTTGATATGTAATAATGGTAAACTCGTGTTTCCGGGATCAGGGTACCTAGTAGATTTGAATCTCAATCAATTATTATGGTCTAACACATCAATCCGTAACGAAGACGTTATAATCATAGGAACAGGACCGACCCCCGAAATAGCTGAAGAAGGTGCCGTAATGGCTGCTTTATCTCTTATGGGCGGATTACAATTCGACAGAGAACTTAAAGACATATTAAGTCACAGAAGCACGGGGAACGAATTGATATCCCTTGCTTTCGCAATACATGATTTGGTAGGCGGACTTCCCGTTTGTGCAAAGAGTCGCGATAATTTAGGAATCAGAATAGAGAACGGTATGGTCATAGACAATGCGTACAGTGGCGAAGTCCTCGAAGAAGTCATAACAGTAGGAACTACAATACGTAAAATCGCGACATCTGGACCGTACAAAGGTATAAAGGTTATTGTGACCCCTATAGACTTGGATAACCGTGTTATCGCAGCCATAGGCGTAGTGGATATACGATCTATGGCAGGCGTAAATAATCTAATAAGACTGAGTAGTGATGAAAATGAGTGAATGTAAAGTTACTATAAACGCAGGTGCATGTAAGAGAAAAACAATCGTAAACGCAGTAGGAGATGACATGGGTGTCGTCACTATTACGTTAGATACTGATTGTGAGTACCTACAGAAGATGGCCTTACACCTTGAACCAATAACCTCATACATGGAAGTAGAGGCGCCTATCTGCACCACAGTTACATACAAACTAGCAAACGAGCATTTACCTCATGCTGCCTGTCCTGTACCCTGCGGTATAATCAAGGCTATAGAAGTCGCTGGAGACTTAGGTCTTAAAAGAGACGTTTCGATGAAAATCGAATAATTAAGTAAAATACAATTGGAAGTATTAAATGACGTTAAATAACTGTGGTCCCGCAAAACCTCTTGAAGTCGTAAAGGGGCTTAGAGGGGTAGTGCGATGTTTTTATCTCGACAACGAAATAGTTGAGGAATTAAAGAAAGAAGAAGCCAAGGTAAAGGCCGGCGGCGGAAGTATAGATCTGGAGAACACAGGATTTACAGAAGCTCTTGAAAGAAAGCATATAATGTGCGTCATAAAGGATCCAAGATTCAGACCTCCTCCCGAAGCTACTGTAGTACTATTAGATTCAGCAGGATCTACCCTTGGCACAGAAGTCTTTCCTTTTGCAATTAAAGAATATGAAAACCGAGATGATGTCATCTGGCTATCAGGAAGTTTTATTCTGTTCCCTAAAGTTGTAGGTACTGGGAGAGAGAAGTTTATTCTCCCTCCTGTATCATTTCCAGAGCTTAATGAAAGCAATGGTTGCTATTCTGTGGTCTCTTGCAGTCCTGCACCTACGTCGGACCTTCTAATCAAGAATTATTACAACTATGAAGATGACCCACGTCTAGCTTCAATAGTCGTAGCATTTGACGACGTCAGTCCAAAGTAAAATTCCCACGCATATCTTCGACCTTACGTGAAAGGTTAACGACATCCGTTACAGAGGTTATATGACTGGTAAGTAGACCTGATGCAGTCTTATTAAGAAGCCCCAGTTTTACATCTAACGCGTTGGCAACACTCTTGTCTATCTTGACTTTGAAAGAATTGATTCTCCAGACATCCAGATCTATTCCTATGTCAGCTATTGTACCCAGAGGTACAAGATCTATAGAAACAACTTTTTTACCAATTAGATTACCTGCTCTCTCTATGTCGTGGGTGTCATCTACCAGGGCTTTCTGAAGTTGATCGCGTATCTCTGGTATGATTACCACATCATTTATTTCATAAGATCCGGTATTAAGTGAGAATTGAGGTTTTTTGAAAACTGAAGAACCTAGAACGTCGCCGAGACCTTTTGCTCCGCGAACTGCAAGAGAGCGTATAATCCAAGAGTCTGGAACATAATTGACATCGATAACATTACCGATTTCATACGCATCGCTACTGATTATTTGCTTATCCTTTAAAGAATTGTACATTATCATAGTCATACTACTGTATGCACTACTATGTAGAAAAAACCGCCGTTCTAATTAAAGAAAAAAAGAAATTGGGGTAAGTAGTTTATCCGCCGCCCGAAGGCATGAGATCAGATATGTCGACTTCGCGCGCAAGATCTGCGACGTCCTCGACTGACTGAATTCTGCCTTCGAACTTTTTCTCGCGCTCCTTGTAGGTGATAGGGCTGTACTCAGACTCTAATGCCGGGGTCAAGCAAACTTGGTCATAGTAAAGTCCGGTAAAGTCCAGTTTAATCCAGACCTTTCCGTCCCTTTCTCTAACTTCGGTTACTTTCCCGACTGTTGAGGTCGGATTGTACTTTACGATATCACCTACTTGCACGTGATCATCCCTTAATGACCGCGGTCCTCTCGCCGGCAGGGGTGAATTCCCTGAGACCGCCGCGTCCGATTTCCTTCGTTATGTTAGCGAAGTCAAACTGAAGCGACGAATCGGCGAAGGCGACACGTATGAACGGGTTAGCTGCGAAAGCGTCTCCACGTGCTGCGTGTGCGGCCTTGGGTATTCCGGTGTAACCGGACATGTGACCAACGTTCATTGCGTAGTTAGGATAGTTCGGTCCGCGGGCTTCTGCCGGTAGACCCTCGTCGGATCTGTAGGCGTAAGAGTTAGCGGAACCGCACTGGTCCTGAAGGTCGAATCCGTAGAATCCGAGCCTTCCGGTCCTTTCTTTGTGCTCGAGCATGGAGTAGTACCAGCAGTTCAGACCACAGTCGGCAATACCAGTCGCCATTGCACCGGCGATACCGGTGGATGCGGCTGCTACAGTGGATCTCTGGGATCCACCGAAGTGGGTCTCCATTACAGCGGGGTACTTCTCGTATGACGAGAGAGCGTATCCGTTGACATCCTCTGCGAGCTTCATGATCTGCTCGTTGTCGGTTGGGTCCATGTTGCATAGACCGCCATACTTGTTCTCGATCTGGTCTATGGCGTAGTACACGTAGTCCTCGAGGATGTTATCGGTGTATGCCGCAGTAGCGTACTGGGTAAATCCGACTCCTCCGGACATGTATCCGCCAAGGTAGATCTGATCGTATATGACTGCTCCGAGTGCGACTGCTTCAAGGGCTGCGCGTCCGGGGTCGTCAGGGTATGCACGGTCAGACTGTGCCATATCGGCCAAGTATCCGAAGGGTATTCCTCCGGGTTCGTTGGGTCCTCTTGCACGCCTTGCGGGCATCATGGTTCCCATTGTGATCGACTGGTGCTTAGCTGCATATGCGAAATCTGCAATTGCTGCCTCTCCTGCTGCCAGCTTGTAAGCTGAGATGAACGCCATCGAAATCTGCATTGCTGCATGTCTGGATGTTGTTGCACCGTCCATGACCCTTCCAACTATGGTAGGTACACGGACTGCCTGCATGAGTGACTTTCCAACTGCCTTCTTCAACTGTTCAGCCTGTGCTTCAGGGAAGAGCTTGTTGATGTCAATTACGAACCTCTGATCAAGTTCGTCAATTAACTCATCGTCTCCAGAGAACACTTTGACGTACGAGTCGTAAACCAATGCTGGGTTACATTCTGCCATGTGTTCCTGAACAACTGCTCCACCGGGCATGGTGTGGTTGACGGTCTCGAGATACGTGTTGATTGTCTCAGGCGTAATCTCTTTACCAAGCCTTCTTTCGATGGTCTGGTGAGGAGAGTCGAGTCCAACTAGGATTGTTCTCCTTATGTCATCCCATGCCTGCTGGATAGCAGGGTTGTTTATGCAGTGTAGATCGTCGGGCTCTACGAATGTGTCGGTATGCGACAACTGGTAGGGCATCCAAGATCTCTGTCCTAGAGGAACACCGATGTCCTCATTCATCATAGGGAAGCCGCGTCCTTTAGAGATCTTCATAGCCGCATCCTGGAACTCTACTTTGCTCTTTGACTGTTTATAGCCGCCGAACTTGTAGTAGCTTGTGGATACTTCTGTGGGCTCCTCGGTAAATTTCTTCTTTACAGCTCCCATGAACATTTTTTCTTTATTTGCCATTAATTAAACCCCCTTCACTTTGAAAGGCTGGAATCCGCCTAACGTTCTGAGTAGGTGAATTCTGTGTTGGAATGCGGCGACTTCTTTGTCGTCCCTCATGTCGACACCGTCTGCTCTAAATATGGTAGACCTTTTCTTGACGTCTTCCATAGATGCGGGCTTACCGACGGATATCTTCTTATCGAGGGGCAATGCCACCTGATCCTTCACATACACGACTTCTTTTTTATCGGCGTCCCAGATATATCTCTGCCACGCGTCAAACATGAGTCCATTCTCGTCGAGACGGCAGGCGTGTCCGTGAACGGTTGCACCCCTGATACCCGTCAACGCTGCGTCGAAGGTCTCGTTGTCAATGTATTCTTTTGCTAATTTTTCAAGGTCTCTTTCCCTAACTTCGATGATCTGTCTTCCGGACAGTGTACCAGTATCGATACCTCTGTGCCTGGACATGTACATCCATGCCCTCTGATAAGGGGACACAGGTGCGAAGTAAACGGAGTCAGTGAATTGGATATACCTAATTCTGTCTCCCTGCTTTGCACCGTCGATGGGGGTGACCAATTTCCTAATGGGACAATTTGGTTCGGAGCCCTCCTCAATAGGGGGGTGGATGGACTTGTAGTCCTCTCCGGGGTTACGGTGTCCCATGAGCCTTACAACGTCCTCCATAGGAACGTCGCGAATTTTTCTCAATTTTACCTTAGGGTCCATAAGCCTGCGCCTTGCGACTGCAGGGCCGGTGGTTCCAGGATAAAACTGTCTTTTGTATGCCATATTTAAACACCTCTATAATCTCTAAGAGTAGGTTTGTATTTTGAGTATCTTCCAACATCAAGGTTGAATCCGTGCTCGATGTGAGCGTCGCAGACAGCCTCTATCTTTCCAACGGTCTCGTCAAGCATTTCCTCGTTCTCAACATTAAGCTCAATAAAAAAGAAGCCAACCGCAGAGGTCAGCTCCACTTCCCTAACTACTGATTCACCATCGTCGTTTTTACTAACGATTTTAATGATACTTCGCTGGGAATGTTTGTTATCAAGACCTTTGTTGGGTCCGCTATTGATCAACCTTGGCAAGCTTTCACCTGTGATGTTGATTTGTCTGATATGCTCAATCTTCTCAAAATCGTTTAGAACCTTTTCGGTTGTCTCCGCATTAAGAAGACGGGTAGTAGTTATCCTTACTTCTGGAAGGGGCTTACCCGCATATTCCGCTGGTGGATTACTCATTTCAAACCTTCTTCTTTATTTTTCTAGCCTCAGCCGCCACAGTCTGCATAGGGTGGCGGAATTCGTCCATGTCACCGAAAACTTCTTTGAAGAGTCCGGATGTTGCTTCAGCAGAGAAAGTCTGCGTTCCACCGTCAAGACAGTTACCTGCAGTGACAGCGGGTATTAGAACACCCTTTGAGTGCCTAGTAACAACGTGGTTTCCGTGGAAAAGTCCTGGTCCGCCTCCACCATAGATGGAGTGAGAGAAGAACGACATACCAACACAAACACCCATTGATCTTCCGTAGTCTACACCAGGAAGTCCAGTCTCGTGTTCAAGAAGATCGTTGTAGTACAGGATAGTCGAAGGTGTACCCTGGGCCGCTCTTGCAGCTCCAACGTTTACCATAACGGCCGCTACCTGTCCGACCGCAGCGTATGCGTTCCACAGGGGTAGGTCGTCGGTAGTGTACACATTGTATCCAGAAGGTAGGGTTTCTTTGACACGGATTACTCCGTCTTCAATTGCTCTATCCATAATGGATTCAATAACAGTTCCGATAGTTCCAGTCTTTCCGTTCTTTTTAACGATCGAGTACAGCATGTTGTTTGCGTTGAGACCTACGAAAGCGAGTTCGAGGAGGTGTCCCCTCTCGAATGGCCCAATAGCGTCTCCCATCTCAAATGCTGCAGTCTGCTCGAAGATAGCGGACAGGGCTGCGCCCTGCATTGCGTTTCTGTCGACCAGTGCAACAACGTGGTTGGACATGATGTTTCTGAGTGCGTATCCTGCACCCTCGTTGTTCTGAGGAACTTCAAGGATGGATCTGATGTTAGAACCGGCGAAGTTAACAGTCTGTGGGTATCTTCCCCATACTGCACCCTTTACCATGTTCGCTTTGTACATCGGGATGTTGAACTCATCAATGATCGCTTCAGTAACGGCTGCAGCAGTGGATGTGAATCCAGTGGTGTATTCGATACCTACGTTCGCCCTTTCATTAGGTAGAACTACGATCAAGTTTTTTCCGCCGGATTTTAATGTGACGATAGTATCGTCTTCTGGCGTTACCTGGATCATTTTTTTAACAGCGGCTGCAATTTTTTCAGCGTTTGCTACCAGAGGAATGTCGATTTCTTTACCTTTAATCGACATACCGCCCATCATCGTACCGGTTTTGAGAGCTTTCTCAATACCGGCAAGGTTGACAGCGCATGTCCTTTTGGTAAGATCTCCAATCCTTTGGATTGCTTTATTGCGCAATGGACTGATCGCTTCGATGGGAATCGCTCTTACGAGAATTTTCCCTTCGTCGCTATACAAGTCAATTACGTCGTCGTATTTTGGCATTTTTTACCTCCGTTCATAATCTACAGGATTAGGGTCCTGTGCTCCCTTGCATTCTAAGTACGCCGTTACCCCATTATAAAACCAACGTTTAACGCTGATGAAAAGGCCTAAAAAATTAGAAAAAGATAATTTGTAAGTTGTTTGAATGGATTACATATATAATACACACGTCCAAGCGTCTGGCGTCAAAATATAATTCAATCTCTTTTTGCCTTCTGCATCATTCCAGATTCGAATAATTCAAGGCGATTAACGAAATCAGGAATCATTTTGTACGGTATTCCTGCTGCAAGCTCGTTACTCGTCATGTCAGTTCTTCTTCTGCAACCATAACAGCCAAGAGAAATGTTAGGTTTCTGCGTTACGTATGGATAAGCTGTAACATCCTCACAGGTACATTGGAAGGAACCCATACTGAAATTCGCTTTACCGCCCTTTTCATTAGTCATAAGAGGAACCATCCAATAGATCCTTTCCGGCATATCGATTATTACTATTACATCAGGTTCAAAATCAATGTCCTTAAGAGGGCATATCTTTTCGCCGATAATCTTTTCATCGAAAATCTCACGTTCGGATATCAACTTTGCAGCCGCTTCGGTGGAATTGAAACCGCCTAGGTTGCGATGGAACGTCCCGTCTGCTACTCCAGCAGGAGTTTCTGCCATGTTGAGCGCTGACGACCCAACGAGACAGCTCATGTCCTCAGGCATCAAGGTTATGCATTCTCCCTTACGCGCGCGCATGATAGCTTGACAATGGGACATCTGACGTTCTGGCTTGGAATAATCAATAAAATCCTCACCTTCAACAATAAGTTTTATCGCAACAGGTTCATGATTCAATCGCAATATAGATTTTAATTTTGAAGCATATCTCGCGTTCATCGCCAGAATTTCAGACATATAATGGAATCACAACAAAGTGTAATATACATTTGCAATAAAAAATATGAAAAAAAAAGTAAAAGGTTTGAATTATCAAGTTAAAAGAATGTTCATCCCTTGATTGCTTTGACCATTGCTAACATGTTCTCGTCTTTGGTAGCTCCTGCGACACCGCAGCCAGCAGCTATGACGTTGAAACCTGCTTCCATTGATCTCTTGGAGTCTGCCATTACCTCTGCAGGTGTTCCCGTGAACAAAGGTTTAACAGATCCTACGTTTCCAACAAGGGCTACCCTTCCATTAACGATTTCTGCTGCAACAAAGGGGTCGACCTTCTCTTCAATTGAGATACCAGTCACGCCGGTTGCAATCATCTGGTCTAAGATAGGCTTGGTGTTTCCACATACGTGAAGCACGGATGATGCGCCTTTGACATTTGCATGGCATAGGGGCACGTATTTTCCAGCTGCCTCATAGAACATGTCTGGTGAAATCAAGTCAGTGGACGCAGTAGGTTCGGACATCTGAATGACGTCTGCTCCTGCGTCAGCAAGAGCTTGACTGTATGCGGAGAGAACAGGAGTAACTGCCTCTAACCATCTTGTAACTTCAGCGGGATCCATCAACATTGCAAAGACCATGTGTTCTGTGTTAACCATGTGTCCAGTAAGTGAGAAGGGTCCGGTGTTTCCTGCTACAACGCAGTAGTTCTCGCCATGGGATTTCTTAAGAATTTCCATACATTTGATAACTTCTGCAGGTCTGCCGCCAGCTACGAACTCCTCAGGATCCATAAGATTCTCAGGGCTGTCATATTCGCTGGTCATTGGATCAAATTTGAACGGGTGTTCTTTGATCATTGGGGCTGCGTCCCTTTTTTCAATTGAAACTCTGCATCCGAGTCTTTCTGCCTCAGCAGTCAGACAGAACGGGGCCCTTACAGCCTCGAAACCGAATACATCGGCCTGTGCGGATCCTAGTTTAGCCATTAGTTCAGCTGATTTATGAGCCTCGGGCCATGCTGCTCCGACTTTATCCATCTGTCCGAGTGTAGCGGACTGGGTAAAGATCGCAACTGGTGGCCTGTCAAGGGGCTCTTGTTTCATTGCTGCAAGCACTCTATCTCTTGGAGTCATCGACATATATAATTCTCCTAAAGTTAAGATGAGCTAACTATTATTTAATGTTCAGGTGTGCGTGTAGAGAGACTGATAACGTTTTACTCCATATCCATTCCATCTAGCCCAGATAATGTCCCAAGCTCCATGATACCTAAATCAGAAACACCAAATATCTCTGTTTTCCCCATCTCGCATTCCCGAAGTGCTGGAGACATAACTGCTCCTTCGGAAAGAAGATCGGTTCCAGCTGAGAACGGGCTAAATGGCGGTATGACCAATACGCCTTCCTTTCTAGCCAATACAAAACAGTGGATTTTACTTCCTCCTGCACCAGGTATTCTGACGGCTGGATGTTCGTGGCCTATGATTACAGGTCTAGAACCAGAATCAATATGTCCATGTTCGAGCCTGAATCCTGCCACGTCTAAATAGTCTACTGCAAGCATTCCCATCCCTTGTAATACATTCTGAATGTAATTGTCATGATTGCCTTTGATAACAATTACTTCTGCAGCTTCGTTAATTAGTTCTAGAATTTCTTGGATTTCAGAGGACGTATTGTATTTGGAACGTCTAAAATCGTGTTTAATATCACCTAATAGAATTATTTGATCGGGTTCATAACCAGAAATAATACGATTCAGAGTATCTCGAATAGTTCCTGTATTTATCCTGGGAAGAAATACTCCTTCGTCCTCGAGAGCGGTTTCATACCCTAAGTGTAAATCACCTATAACTGCGGTCTTTCCACCTTCAAGAAGAACACATCTATCGCTAGTGATACTAACGTCAGGCAATATCTCAAGAGTCCGCATAATTCTCCAATAACACCTTAACGTATTAATTCCACCCATGCAAGGGTTTTTTGATATCTTCGGATATAGGCCCTAATATGATCAGGCACACCTTCAGTATAGTCCCCTCTGTCGGGAAGAAGAAGGAAATGCGCATCTGGGAGTCTGGAATTAGAGACTGGGATGAATTTCTTGCTGCAGATAGTGTATGCGTTGTATCTGATAATAAGAAAGATGACTTCAATCGAACCATATCCAATGCCTGTGAACTTTTAGATGACGGGGACATAACGGGATTGAATAATATGCTCTCGAAACCAGAGCAATGGCGCCTGTTCGGAGAATTCGGAGAATCTGCAGCTTATTTGGATATAGAGACTACTGGATTAGAACGAGATTCGTTGGTTACAGTCGTAACAGTTCATACAAAGTATGATACTGTGACTTTAACACATGGCAGAGATCTAAACGCTGGTACAATGTCTGAAGCCCTCGATGGAGCGTCCATGTTAGTAACTTTCAACGGAAGTTGTTTTGATATTCCTGTCTTGAAGAACAGCTTTCCAAGAATTGATTTAGAAATGCCACACCTAGACTTAAGATTCGCCTCTCGCAAAGTAGGTTACAGAGGAGGACTAAAGAACCTAGAAACAGAACTTGGTATCTCCAGAGGCGACGATATTCAAGAGGTCGACGGCTTTGAGGCAGTACGACTATGGAAACGCTGGGATAGGAACGGGGACCTAGATGCCTTAGAGAAACTAACAGAGTACAACAGGGCAGATACAATCAACCTCGAACAAATAGCGAATATAATATATCCCAAGCTGGTGAAGGAATATGCAGGATTTATCTGGTAAATTGCATTCGTTCTATGCTGCTGCCGAACGTGCAGCAAATGCAATAAAATCAGCTAAGAGCGCCTTGGTAATTTCACACATAGACGCCGACGGCATAACTGCTGGATCTATAGCCTCTATGACTTTGACTCGTCTGGGTATTAAACACACCACAGTTTACGAGAATAAAATAACTGAAGAGGTCGTGAATCGCGTTAACTCCAACAAAGACGATATTGTGTGGATATGCGATCTAGGAAGCGGATATCTGTCAGAGTTCCAAAAGAACGGCCTAGTTATTACTGATCACCATGTCCCAGATACTAAAAAATTAAAACGCCAAACCACGTTGGATGATTTTTTAGATACTTACCATGTCAATCCTCACTGCTTTGGAATGGATGGATCTATTGAGATAAGTGGAGCAGGAACTACGTATATAGTATCTAAAAAAATAGATCCAAGAAACATAGATTTAGCATATCTGGCACTGATAGGTGCCGTAGGAGATTTTCAAGATAGCAAAGAATCTGGTTTAATCGGTCTGAACCGTACAATAGTTAACGATGCTTTCGCTTCCGGCGACGTAGTTCCTGAAATGGATCTTAGGTTATTCGGTAGAGAAACCAGAGGACTGGTACAGTTTTTACAATACAGTAACGACCCCGAACTTCCAGGCCTTACTAATTCCGCACCCAACTGCGTAAAATTCTACGCTGAACTGAACATCGATCTTAGTCGTAATGGAAAGGTACGATCATGGAACGATCTAAGTCCCATGGAAAAAGAAAGAGCCACAGAAAAACTACTGAAAATGTTAAGTGATTCTGAAAGTGCCAAACGCCTTTATGGAGAAGTTTACACGCTTCCCAATTTTGATAAAGGTACGGGATTAAGAGACGCTAAAGAATTCGCCACAGTTCTGAACTCTTGCGGCAGGTATGAAGATGCAGATACGGGAATGAGAATATGCTGCGGTGACACTACTGCGTTCGTAGATGCAGAAAAGAATAGAACCGAACACAGACGTAACATATCCACTGCTCTAACATACATCAAAGAAAATCACCTTATGCGTGAAAACAGGTTCATACAACACTTTGATGCTGGCAATGCGATAAAAGAAACTGTTGTCGGTATTGTAGCAGGTATGCTACTTAACTCTAATTCATGTAATAGATGGCTTCCGATAATCGCTTTCGCAGATGCTGATGATGGAATTAAGGTATCTGCGAGAGCAGACCGTTCCTTAGTGGACAGAGGTTTGAACTTATCAACAGTAATGAAGAAAGCAGCCGAACTAGTCGGAGGTTTCGGAGGAGGCCACAGCGTTGCTGCTGGAGCCACTATTCCTCCTGATAAGAAACAAGAGTTCCTAGATATCGTCGAGGAACTGATATCCTGTCAGGTCATTTGAGCAGTGTATAAAGTACAGCCTTCTGAGCATGCAGACGGTTCTCTGCCTGTTCGAATACTACGCTATGTGGGCCATCGATAACTTCAGAAGTTATCTCTTGGCCTCTGTGGGCTGGCAAACAGTGCATAACGATACAATCAGGATTTGCTATTTCTAACAACTGATCGTTGATTTGATATCTGCTGAACAACTTCATAGCGTCTTCTATAGAGGTACTATCACCCATGGACACCCATGTGTCAGTGTAAAGTATATCTGCATTAATGCAAGCTTCTTTTGGATTGTGGGATGCGATGATCTTACTTCCATTAGAATCTGCTATACGTGAAGCGTTGAGCATTATCTCTGCATTAGGCATTCTTACTGCAGGACAACATGCGACCATATCTAAACCAAGTATAGCTGAAGCGTACAATAGCGAGTTGCAAACATTATTACCGTCTCCAAGATAAACTAATTTCTTTCCACGGAAACAACCCATCTTTTCTTTGATGGTTACCATATCAGCAAGGGCCTGACATGGATGTTCGAGATTGTCGAGACCGCTTATGACTGGCACTGTAGCGAACTCTCCAAATTTATCCATAGTTTTGTAATCTCTAGCGCGATACATTATCCCGTGAACAAATCTGCTCATGACCCTAGCCGTATCTTCTACGGTTTCCCCGTGGTCCATCTGCATATTAGATTCGTCGATGTAAAGAGCGTGTCCGCCAAGTTCAGTTATTGCAACATCAAAAGATATTCGAGTCCTAGTGCTAGGTTTCTCAAATATCATCGCAAGTGTTTTGTCGGCAAGAAGTTCACAGTGATGTCCTCGCTCGGACTTCATTTTTATTGCCAGATCAACTAGGTCCGGCCATTCTTCTTTCATGTCTACTACTGAGATCAGATCCTTCTTCGCCATAGAACTGCAATGATTTTATTCCTATAATAAGGATAGTTCCATAAGTCAAATACCTGTTTTAATGGAAAAGTAGTGATAATCTTTATGTACAACAAATCAATCAAGTGTTTACTGTATGGCTGGGATAGGGTAGTTGGTTATCCTGGGGGGTTGTGGTCCCCCCGACTCGGGTTCAAATCTCGGTCCCGGCCCCTACTTTCTAAGGATTGATATTCATGGCATGGAACGGCACATTGGAAAAAATAGATGACTTCAGATGGCGCATTCCAAAAGGAGAGGTTTCTTGTATGCGCACTGACGCAATCATCTATGCCAGTGAGCAAATGATTCCACAAATACGTTCCGATAACGCTCCAATTCAGGCTGCTAACGTAGCATGTCTGCCCGGGATCGTCGGAAATTCTCTAGCCATGCCTGACATACATTGGGGATATGGATTCCCTATAGGAGGCGTAGCTGCCGTAGATGCAGACGAAGGAAGTATCTCCCCTGGCGGCATCGGTTTCGATATAAACTGCGGAGTCCGCCTAATAAGGACTAACTTAACTGTTGATGACATCGGCGATAAACGCAAGGATTTGATGTCAGAATTATACGCTAATATTCCATCTGGCCTAGGATCTAAAGGTCTGACCAGACTTGGAAATAAAGAACTTGACGAGGTTCTTCTCTGTGGGTCGGAATGGGCCATAGAGAACGGTTATGGCTGGGAGAGCGATTTAGAAGCCACAGAAGAAGGCGGACGTATGCAAGAAGCGGATCCGTCATTGGTTAGTGACAGAGCAAGAAAAAGAGGCCTTCCTCAGCTTGGTTCGCTTGGTTCAGGTAATCATTTTCTTGAGTTAGATGTTGTCGATGAAATATTCGATGAACGAGCAGCAAAAACCTTCGGACTAGAAAGAGGGAACGTAACGATAACGGTTCACTGTGGATCCAGAGGTTGTGGTCATCAGATAGCTACAGATTATCTTCAGATGATGGAACAATACGTTAACGATAATTCCGTTAAACTTCCTGATAAACAACTTGCTTGCGCCCCTTTAAAATCAAAGATAGGGGAAAGTTACTACGGAGCCATGTGTTGTGGAGCCAACTATGCTTGGGCGAACAGACAGATGATTATGCACTGGGTACGTGAATCCTTTGAAAGGATTCTTGGACGTTCCGCAGAAGATATGGATATGGGCCTAGTATACGATGTGGCACATAACATAGCCAAGAAAGAAACACATGTAGTAGACGGTAACAACATGGACGTCGTAGTACACAGAAAAGGTGCCACTCGAGCGTTTGCAGCTGGACGCAAAGAGATTACTGCAAAATACAGAGATGTTGGACAGCCGGTAATTATTCCTGGTGATATGGTATCTGGAACATATGTTCTACTAGGTCAAAAAGGAGCCATGGAAAATACTTTTGGATCTACATGTCACGGTGCTGGAAGGATGATGTCTCGAAAGTCAGCATCCCGTAGCAACACCGCAGCCGGAATAAGAAAAAGCCTTTCGGATATGGGAATAGTTCTTTTGAGCGGATCTGATGAGGGACTTACAGAGGAAGCACCTAACGCGTACAAAGACGTAGACACCGTTATAGACGTTGTAAGTGGAGCAGGTCTTTCTTCAAAGGTTGCAAAGCTAACTCCAATAGGCGTCGTCAAAGGCTGATATCATAGACTGGCACTCGTGAAACTCAATAAACAACTATATCGTTATGAAATTTGATTAGCGACATAGTTATTTATATTTTTAAAATTTAAATAAAATGCTGTGCCAGTAAATGATTTTAGAACCGCTTTTCATATTTTTGATGTATGTTAAAACATATCATAGTTAAAAATTAAGCACTTTCTTTGTGGCTGCTTTGACGGCATCTCGCTTTTCCTTAGGTGCAGACACCAAGACTGCCCACCTGAACGTATCTCGAGATTGCAATGCTTTGGCGATAGAGGATATTTTTGTAATACTTTTGACTCTATTGTCCTCTAATATCGAAACGTCAGTTTTTCCTATACTTATCTTTGATAAAAGAACTGATTCCGAAGGCATATCGATTGAAACTTCCGATATATCTGCGTCAGAAATATCTGCTATCTCTTGTTCTAACTTCTTACGTTCAGAATATTCAGAGCATTGTGCCAGACTGTATAGATTATCTTCAGATAAGTCTGCTGCGTAACCCACATACGCTTTTTTGTATAGTCTGCGATTCATAAGATTTCTAACGATCTTGTGAGAACGCCCGCCCTGATCTTCTAACATAGATATCAAGTCCGCGTCTGTCATAAGATACATATTACTAAGATCTAATTCGGAGGCCTCTACTGCTTTATTGAGCATAGACCCAGCAATGCTTACTGTCTCGTGATAGTATACTGAAGTGTACATTAGAGATCTTGACACCATTAGACCTTCTGCTGCGGTGATGCCGCCTTTATCTAAGACAATACGCTCGTTGAATACCCTCATCATGGAAATTATACGTTCAATATCAATTGCACCATGAGAAACTCCAGTGTAGTGAGCATCCCTGACCAGGTAATCCATCTGATCTGAATCTACGGGCCCGTGAATTATCTGATGTAAATAATCGCCCGATTTAAAGTATGACTGACCTGCACTCTGAGAAAACACATCAGGGCTAGCCTTCTGAGACTCTGGGTATTCGATTAAATCACATACTTTACGGCTCGAAATACCAGCTTTCTCAAGGATTTCCGATATAGGTTGTTCAGACCCCAATATATTTTCGTCCTTATCGCTATATGTT
>DATESF010000023.1:0-5555 GCA_035271005.1 Candidatus Methanomethylophilaceae archaeon
GTCGATTTATCGACCGGACGCACAACTCACAGTAACTTTAGGTTCCGGTAGGGTCCGAAGGACCCGTGCGGAACCGTAACATAATGTTTTCACGAAGAGCTTATGTGATAGTTTCCACACGAAAACCTGAAGAACCAAAAAAATAAATAGATATTTTGATTATTATTTGTGGTTAATTATTGATTGATTGAAATCAATATAAAAATTAAAAATTTCTAAATTGTACGTTATAAAAAGAAGTTTGAGGGGGATGAATCCCCCTCTTTAATGGTTTTACATCATTCCTGGCATGCCGCCCATACCCGGTGGCATACCGCCGCCACCAGAGGACTGGCGAGCAGTGATAACGTCATCGATTCTGAGGATCATGTTAGCGACCTCATAGGCAGAGCTTATGGCCTGTCTCTTTACTCTGAGTGGCTCAACAACATTCAATGTTAGCATGTTGGCAGCTTCTCCAGTGGCGAGATCGATACCGTAAAGGGCACCGTCCTTGTGGTCCTTGTGGGCCTTCTTCAGTTTGATGATTGTGTTGATTGGATCGATACCTGCATTCTCGGCAATAGTCCATGGAATGATTTCCATAGCCTTGGCGAACTTCTCGATTGCGAGTTGTTCTCTGCCGCCGATGCTTGATGCATAGGAGGATAGACGAATACCTACCTCTATCTCCGGTGCTCCAGCTCCTGCTACGACCTTTCCGTCTTCGATTGCTACACCAACGACGCGTATTGCATCGTTAATAGCTCTCTCGACTTCTTCAACAACGTGCTCTGTGCCTCCGCGTGCAAAGAGTGTGACTGTCTTGGGGTTCTTGCATTCGGTGATGAATATCATTCCGTCATCTACGATCTGCTTCTCCTCTACAAGTCCAGCTACTCCAAGATCGCCCGCGCTGATTTCATTGACGTTTCCAACAATGTTTCCGCCGGTTGCCCTTGCAATAGCTTCAAGGTCACTCTGTTTGAGTCTTCTGCAGGCAAGTATGCCTGCTTTGGATAGATAGTGCTGAGCGAGGTCGTCAATTCCCTTCTGTGAAAGAACAACGTTTGCTCCAGACTTCTTAATGTTATCAACCATCAATTTGAGGCTGTTTTCTTCTTCCTCTATGAATGCGTTCATCATAGATGGGTCTGAAATCTGAATCTGAGCGTCAAATTCGGTCTTTTTGATTTCGATTGCTGCAGAGAACAATGCGATCTTTGCGTTTTTGACCATCTTAGGCATACGGGGGTGTACGCGCTCTTTGTCGATGACTATGCCCTTGATCATGCTGGATTTTCCAATGTTTTCTCCAACCTTTCTCTGGATGCGTATGTCGTCATTGTCGACCTTTCCGTCTTGTTCGACAGCTCTGCATACTTTCACTACGAGTTCTGCAAGTTTCTCTTCTTGATCTCCGACAGATTTGCCAGTGAGTGCAGTCATTGCGACCTTCTCAAGAAGCTTGTCGTCCTTTACGGGAACAGATATCTCATCAAGGATCTCAGCTGCCTTTTCAGCGGCTAATCTGAATCCGTTAGTGATTATTGTTGAGTGAACGTTAGCATCGATAAGCTCTTCTGCCTGTTTCAAAAGTTCTCCAGCGATAACAACAGCTGTTGTGGTACCGTCTCCACATTCGGAGTCCTGGGTCTTTGCGACTTCTACAACCATCTTGGCTGCAGGGTGCTGTACGTCTACCTCTTTAAGAATGGTCACACCGTCGTTGGTGATGATGACGTCACCGATTGAGTTTACCATCATCTTGTCCATTCCTTTTGGTCCAAGCGTAGATCTAACTGCATCGGCTACTGCTTTAGCTGCGGCGATGTTGTTGAATTGCGCTTCTTTGTCTTTACTTCTCTCTGTGCCTTCTCTGAGCACGATTATAGGCTGATTTCCAGATCCATACATAGTATTTTCTCCAATTATCTTAGTTACAGTAATTTTGTTCTTCTATATTAATGTTGTTTATTATTGTGATTATTTACGTTAAAAATAAAGGGGTCGTTACAAACTCCTTTGACATGTCTGAAGCATAATTATTATTTGAATTCTATATTATTAAAGGAATTATCTTTCTATTCATTTGTTATATAAAAGATAAAGGCCACAATAAAAATTCTACATGCTTCGCGGACTTATGAGATCTTACTAAGTTAACATAAGGATTATTGAGATTGAATCTACTGAGAATCCTCGATTGAAACTTGTTCGTAATAATTAGAGATTCATTTAGCAACTACGATTCATAATTTTGTTACGTTTAAGGCATAACCATAATGTCCCCGTAGTTGTTGACAGTACTGAGGAACATCATATGGAAAAAAGCGAAAGAAAGAAGGGAATCGCTGGATTGACAAATCTTTTCAAAGATAGCGTTGAAGATATACCGAACGGTTCTAAAGTGGCTTTTGCTGGTTCTATTGGAAGCTGTCCACCCATAGCAGAAATGCTTGCATTTGCAGTTAGAAAACGAGAATTTGAATTATCATATGTACCGTTAGCTAACTCCTCCGAAGCAAGATCTATGAAATGGACAGAGGGATTAGGTTTTACAATGAGCGCTGAGAAGGCTCAGTTACGACAGGCGGACGTCTTAGTTGTTCTAGGAGGTCTAGCTATGCCTAAGATTGGTTGTCCTATAGAAGACGTTGAAGCGTTGATAGACGAACTAGGAGATATTCGATTAATAGGTGTAGGATTCATGGATATTTTGAATCGTAACGGTTGGACGGATAAATTATCATTCGATATTCTAATAGATGGATACGTGGACGCCGGCATATTGTCAAAAGACTGAGAACTTTATCTACGTCCGTAAAAGTAAACGCCGGGATCAGAATACGTCTATAACTTTCAATCCAGAGGCTTCAGCTAGTCTACGTATTTTTTCTAGAGACTTGTTAGAACCTTTTAAGTTCATACGTTCAAGTCTTTGTTCCAGTAATGGACGAAGATTTAGTTTATCTATACACATACGTTTAGTGCCCGTTGAAACGATGGCGGCAACAAATTCTTCTTCTGTACCTTCAAGTAAATTAAGGACTGGTCCGACTAAAGCGTACGTATCGATTCCAGCTTCCGTAAGTTCTTTTAGAGCTTGTAATCTCTTAGCTGGTACCGGTGCGCCTGGTTCGATCATATGAGAAATATTATCGTCCAAAGTCGTTATTGTTATTCCAACTTCACCTTTCATTTTTGATATTATATCTATATCCCGAAGTACCAGATCCGATTTTGTATGAATGTGGATTCTCATATTAGCTGCTTTAAGAACCTCTAAAGAATGACGTGTTAGCATGAACCTTTTCTCAGCGTACTGATATGGATCCGTAACAGTACCGATACCTACGGTTCCTCGTAAATTAACTAACTCTCTTGCTAAACGTTCAGCTATGTTACTACGTACCCGTACTATCCGCCATTCTTTCCAATCTGTATGAGTTACTTCTGGTGCGTAACAATATACGCATCCATGTTCACATCCTCCATACGGATTCAATGCATAATCAATATCTGGCAATCCAGACGGAGAAAGAGCACGCCTGCATTTTACTGTCTCGAACACTCCATCCCATTCATCCGCAGAAGTAAAATTAAAAAGATTAGTAATAGTCCTCGATCCTCCTTTGAGAATACCAGTCCTTGAGAACTCCTGAATTAGAAACCCACGTACTTTTTGGAATATCCATTACTCTATCTACATGGTCCATAGCCTTGTCTAACGTATCGTAGCTATATGGTACAGTCCGCAAAGCTTCTCGAACGTTTTCTCGAACGTTCCATACACCTACAGGCATAACATATCCTGGATGAGCCTCGCGGAATATCACTGTGCCAGCAGTTCGTTGTTCTTTGATAAGTAACTCGTTGACAGCCATCCTAGCCGCATAATAACAGCCTCCTATGTGCGCATAATCTTTACGGCCATCGAAGAACTCGTGATCGCTTATGATGTCTACTGTAAGTCCTGTTGGATTCCACGTAGTATTAGGATACCAAGCCTCAATAAGTTCGTACCTCCATGTGCAAGGCATCATTAATACGCACCAACGATTATCCAATTGCTCCCATTGATATATACGATAATCATCAATCGTATTGTAGAATTTAGTGGTGCTTAGAAGGTCTTTACCGATTATGTCATCCACAGCAGTAATAGACCATCTTGTGGGAACGAATCTACGTCTTTTATCTACTCCCATGGTTCCAACAGAAAACGCTTTTTCGATCTCCGATATAAGCGTCCCGTTACGATATGATGATATCACGGCGTCGGCGGCTTTCATATCCGTATCATAAAAACTACGTTCAAGATTTTTTTCAAACCTTCCGTTGCTTTTTCTCATGGATGTCATCTTTGCAGAAGGTCCGAAGGGTTGTACTTCATCATCCAGTATCAAACGACCTCGAGGTTTGCTTGCAAACTTTGCTTCTATATCCAACGGTCGTTCTGTTAGTGCTATTTCCTGAATGTCGTCAACAACACGCCCCGACTTTTTGAAATCATATGCGTTAATGCTGACTTTACCGCGAATAAGTTTGAATCTAAAATCAACTATCTCATCTATGGTTTTACCCATCCATAGCTCGGGAGTATCCATTATAGATGTGTCTCCGAACTCTGGTGGAATAAGAGGGCCTACGTCTACTTTTGGATATCCGAATCTTCCCACAAATACCGATGGTGGGCTTGATCCAGCTATATCTTTTGAATCTATCATAGGCAGGGTTTTCTGCTGAGAGTAGAACTTAATCATTAATGGGCATCTATCTTTCCCGCACATTTTACGAGAACCTTTACAAATAGAACACAGACCGGATTTGATATCCGTATTCCCATTTATGTTCGAAATCGAATCGAAAAACGTTTGTTGCCTCATCTTTCTGATTTCCTGCCTTTAGAAATCATTGCCGCTACGGCTCCAGCTCCGATTCCGTTGTCTATATTCACTACGCTAAGTCCTGGTGAACAAGACTGTAACATTCCCATCAACGCCGCAAGTCCGTCTCCTCCGAATCCATATCCAGTTGACGTAGGAACGCCGATGACTGGTACTGGAGATAGTGAGGATATAAGTGTAGGTAAAGCTCCTTCCATTCCTGCTACCGCCACTATTGCTGCAACATCCTTGTCTATGATTTCTCTCATAGGTTCAATAAGTCGATGAATTCCTGAAACCCCGATATCAAAATATTCTATACAGGGGCAACCCATCATACGTATCATCAATGCAGCTTCCTTTGCTACTGGGACGTCGGAAGTTCCAGCTGTTATTACTGCTACGGGACAGTATCGTTCTTCAGGAAATCCACCTACTACGATACATCCACAATCTTCAAAACATTCTGCTTTATCGATGTCTTTTATTGCCTTGAAATGTTCATTACTAACGCCTGACACAAGCATTCTCTTTGTAGATCCACGTACTATTTTCTCTACGGCTTCAGACGTCTTGGTTCTTGCATAAACTACTTCAGGCGTGCCTTTACGGACTTCTCTGCCTAGATCTAAGTTAACATCCCTACCGAGAGACTCGATATAGTCGGTACGAAGAGCTTTCTCTGCC
>DATESF010000024.1:0-16236 GCA_035271005.1 Candidatus Methanomethylophilaceae archaeon
ACACATAGAACATTACACTCGATTCAATAATAATCCTTTTGCCATAATCTTAATATGATACTGCCAATCGAGATAGCAATGGACCCGATTCTACTCATATCTTTGATGCTCGTAGGCCTCATTGCAGGAGTCATGGGCGCCCTCTTTGGAATCGGAGGGGGGATGATCATCGTTCCGATACTTACGATACTTTTCGGACTGGCTGCTAAAGAGGCCGTTGCAATAAGTCTCGTTGGAATAGTCGCCACATCCGTTGGAGCGTCTTCAGTATACGTTAAAAAACGTGTATCCAACATACATCTTGGTTTGCTTTTGGAAGTTACCACAGTTTTCGGCGCTATTCTTGGAGTGTTTATAGCCTCATATCTTAGCAATTTTGCTATGACAGCAATATTCTCCATTGTTCTAATATTCACAGCAATCAAAATGATCGCTGATCCAAAACGTACAATAGAACCTTCTAAGGAACCAGGAGCGTATCGATTCACATATTATGATGAAGTGAAAGAAAAAGATATACGATACGATATTCAGAACGCCGAGAAAGGTGTGGCCATGTGTACTTTGGCTGGAGTGATATCCTCAATGACTGGAATGGGAGGAGGGGCAATCAAAGTACCTATCATGAATATGTACATGGGTGTGCCCATGAAGGCCGCTACGGCTACGAGTAATTACATGATAGGCATCACTGCGTTCGTAGGAGCAATATTATACTTTATCATGGGAGAAATATCTTTGACCTTTGCCGGAGCCGTTGCCGTCGGAGGTTTTGTAGGATCCATGATAGGCACCAAAGTCTCATCATACATTGACGGAAAATCCCTAAGAAAATACTTTTCAATATTATTGTTCTTTATCTCAGCTATAATGTTATTGAATGCTGGAGGATATCTATGAATCTTTATGGCTCAACATCTAAGACCTTGTGGTGGGGCGCGATTATAGGAATCACAATTATCGCCTTAGGCCTGATAGTGGAATCACTGGGATTCGGAGACTTAGTGTTATGGCTAGGGTTATTGATCTTAATCATCTCCCCAATGCTAGGTGTTGTAGTATCGATGACCTGTTTAATTAAAGATAAAAATTATAGGTGGGCAGCGGTGGCATTGTTGCTTATTGTTATGACAATCGTATCGATTGCTATTACAGCTTTTTTCTAATGATTTGTAAATTGGAATCTTTTGTCGTAGATACGGTTAGCATCTAATTTTTATATTGCTGTATTTCAGACATTTTTTATAGTTCAGAAAGTCATCCAATATTATCTTTTCAATATATGGAGACAATTGAATGAATTCACAATTCGACGATTTTCAAGAACAGATACTAGAAGACGCCCGGAAAATATATTCAGAAACGACTATTGATCATTTTATGAATCCGAGGAACTTTGGCAGATTGGATGATTATAATGGCTTCGCCAAAGTCACTGGTTCCTGCGGAGATTCAATGAGTATTTGGATTAATGTCGTTGATGGAATTATATCAGAAATTTCTTTTAACACTGACGGTTGTGGATCCAGTATTGCATCGGCTAGTATGGTCACCGAATTAGCAAATGGAAAAACTATTGAGGAGGCCCTTAAGATTGGTCAGTGGGATGTTGTAAAGGCTTTAGGAGGACTCCCTAAAGAAAATGAGCATTGTGGTTTGTTGGCTGCTAGCGCTATTCGAGGAGCCGTAGAGAACTTCTTGGAATCCCAGAAGTAAAAATAGTAGCGCAGATTGTCCTTTTTATTCTATGATGCGACGAATGCATCATATAATTACCAAATATTCATATTTTAAAAAGAATTTTTATTTCGTATAGCATAGTGTTTCTAAATATGTCTAAATTCTAATTTTATATTGTATATTGCTCAATTGGGCAATAAGTATATATAATTGTTGCGACTTAGAGTAATATTGATGATACCCGGAAAAGGTAGAGGAAGACGTAGAGGGCCACGATGTGTAGAGAACATACCTTCTACCACTTACTTTGGACCTCCTGGTGAAGCGGTTAGTCATACGGAGTCCGTAGTACTAACATACGCTGAACTGGAAGCCATAAGACTAGTGGATCTAGAAGGTCTATCTCAAGAAGAGGCATCGACCCGTATGGGAATATCCAGAAGAACATTCTGGAGTGACCTGCGTTCAGCCCGGATTAAAGTGGCCACAGCCCTAGTTAATGGGTTAGCCATTCGAATCGAATCAGGCGAATACAATACCGTTGACCGGAGATAATCAATAAACAAAGAGGTGAAAAATATGCCAAGAGGAGACAGAACGGGCCCTGAAGGACAGGGACCGATGACAGGAAGGAAAGGAGGATATTGTTCCATTAATAACGAAGCTGGAACTGCATCCCCTGGTCGTTCGATGCCTGGCCGCGGCGAAGGTTGTGGAAAGGGGCGCGGACGAGGAATGAGAAACGAACGCGGATCTGGTCAAGGCTTCGGCCGCGGCCGAGCGTGAATGTATACGATATACAGACACGCGTACGTCTAAAGACCCTATTCGAAAAATATAGAAAAATAAAAAGGAGTGATAAAATGCCAAGAAAAGATAAAACAGGACCTGAAGGACAGGGACCTATGACAGGAAGGAGAGCAGGATATTGTGCTGGTCAGGATGTGCCTGAATTCAGTGGACGCGGTATGGGCTACGGACGTGGCGCAGGAGGACGCGGCATGCGTTGTAGAGGAATGAATCCAGTCTATGACAGAACAATGCCAACATACGTTCCGAACCCAGAGGATGAACAGCGTCACCTGGAAGAATGCGCCAAACAATTGGAGATGGATCTTGAAAGTATCAAAGAACGTATCCAAGAACTAAAAGAGACTGAAGAGTGATGAATCGACCCATGGGTCGCTGAGCTTAAACAACAAAGGACTTAGCGTCCACTCTGATTCTAAAGTCGGACGTTGAATCCATTTTATCTAATTTTTAATTAATATTTAAGCACAGCTTTTTGTTCACCAGAATGTAATATTGTACGTATAAGAGTGAATTAAACACACGTCTTTGTCAAAGATCACCGATAATTGTTAATAGAATTCCTTAACACATGGTGTTATGATAAGCCGTTACTAACCTAGGATATTTTTGAAGTAAACTTTAGATTCTCCAAAGAATGAAATGAATGAATGATAAGCTATGTACCTTAGATTCCAAGACGTCTCGAAAACGATCTTTGTCGAATATATTTTATTGATTCTGTTGTGTAAAGTATTCTACGTAAATAATTTAGGGACTCCGAACTAAGAATCCTTTACTTTCATCATTTAGGCCAAAATAGAGCCTTAAAGGCATAATAGTAGTAATTTTCATAGTAAGAATCTAAAGAATTTTTACTCTCTGGCGCAATAAAAAACGTGTCAAAAAAAACAAAAATTTTTCAAAAAAAACGCTGTTAAAAATAAAAATTTTTAGACCATTGCTTTAAGTAGTATAATAACCTTTTTCGATTTATATCAAACACTTAGGTTAAAAATTAAGAAAATTGACTAGCAGGGTTCTCCGCCTCTTGAGGCTCCCATTCGTCTCACAGTGCAAGAAAATCAAAAGAAGGAGAATTCTAGCATGTGTTAGAGACGAGAATGGTGAATAGCCAGGAGGAAATAAATCTGAGCAGTTCAAAAACCATAACTGATGAGTCGTTAACTAAATTAACGGAAAAAGGCCCTTCGTCCAAAAAAATTGTAAAAAAAGGAGACGGAGGATCTGGCAAAGGATCGCAAAGCGGTTCTGTGTTGGTTGTAGGAGGAGGTATTGGAGGCGTCCAAACTTCCTTGGATCTTGCAGAGTCAGGATTCAAAGTGTATATGGTCGAAAGTAAGGCCAGTATTGGTGGAGTGATGTCCCAATTGGACAAAACTTTCCCCACGAACGATTGTTCGATGTGTATTTTATCCCCTAAATTAGTGGAAGCTAGTAGACATCCGATGATTACCATGATGACTTTGACAGAAGTCATGGGTGTAGAGGGGGAAGCCGGCGATTTTACAGTCACTTTAAAGAAGAAACCTCGCTACGTTCGCGAGGACCGGTGTATAGGATGCGGACTATGTGCGGAAAAGTGTCCAAGCAAAGTTCCAGCTGAATATGAACTAGGATTGATGAATAGAAAAGCGATTTACGTAGCCTATGCTCAAGCCGTCCCGATGAAGTTCACTATTGATCCGGATCATTGTTTATATCTTACTAAGGGAAGATGTGGCGTTTGTGCCAAAGTATGCCCTGCAGATGCTATAGATTATGAGATGAAGGAAACCATCGAAAAAGTGAACGTTGGAGCAGTTGTACTCGCACCAGGTTTTGAATTATTCGATTCCAGTCTAAAGACAGAATACGGTTATAAAAGATATAAGAACGTAATGAGCAGCTTAGAATTTGAAAGAGTACTAAGTGCTACTGGACCTTACCAGGGACACGTTCTTAGACCTTCTGACCGTGAAGTTCCGAAAAAGGTGGCATTCATTCAATGTGTTGGTTCAAGGGACGAAAAGGTAGGAAATCCTTACTGTTCGTCAGTCTGTTGTATGTATGCTCTTAAACAAGCTATCATCGCTGGTGAACACAGCCCTGATTTAAAGACTACAATATTCTTCATGGATGTCAGAGCCGTTGGAAAAGAATTCCAGGACTATGCCAATAGGGCTGAGGGCGAGTATGGCATCAAAATGCAACGCGGTTCTCGTGTCGCATCAGTAGAAGAGATTGAAAATAATAATTTATTATTACGTTACAGCGTCGGCACTGAAGTATGTGCAGAAGAATTCGATTTAGTTGTATTATCTGCAGGATTTAAACCTCCTGCACAAGCCAAGATTTTAGCTGATCGTTTAGGATTTGAATTAAACGAATATGGATTCTGTAAAACTAGTATCTATAATCCATTAGAAACATCAAGAAAGGGAATTTACGTAACTGGTGCTTTTAGTGCTCCTAAAGACGTTCCAACTACCGTGGCAGAAGCTAGTGGTGCGGCTGCTAAAGCTGGTTCACATATATTCAAAAACAGGATTAGTATCGATACTGTAGTCAAAGAAGTTCCAGAGAACGATGTATCAGGACAAGAACCACGTATAGGCGTTTTTGTCTGTGATTGCGGAATCAATATTCGCGGTACTATCGACGTCCCAGCTGTAGTAGAATATGTGAAAAACTTACCTAACGTAGTATATGTGATGGAGAACAAGTACGCTTGTTCTGCAGATACTCAGGTGCTTATCAAAGATCTGATCAAAGAACACCAATTGAATCGTGTGGTAGTTGCATCTTGTACGCCAAGAACACATGAGTCGCTATTCCAGAGTACTTGTAGAGAAGCTGGACTTAATCCGTTCTTGTTCGAAATGGCGAACATTCGAGATCAGTGCTCTTGGATTCACATGAACGAGCCCGAAAGGGCTACTAAAAAGGCTAAGGATTTAGTAAAAATGGCCGTGGCCAAATCTAGATATTTAGAACCTTTAACTAAATCTAAACTGCCAGTTAACCATTCCGCTGTCGTAATAGGTGGCGGACTAGCTGGAATGACTGCAGCCTTGGACATAGCCGCTCAGGGATTCAAAGTAGACATATTGGAAGCTACCGAGATAATGGGCGGTCAGATGAACGATCTGTACACCGTTGAAGACGGAATTTCTCCGAGAACATATGTTAAAGAACTGGAATCCAAAGTTCGAGCAGATAAAAACATCTTTGTGCATTTGAACACAAAGGCAGAAGATGTTACTGGCTTCGTTGGAAACTTCAAAGTAAAAATTACTGGCGATATAGAGTTGGATACCGGTGCAATAGTAGTTGCTACTGGAGCTAAACCCTACGCGCCTAAAGAGTACAACTACGGAAAGGATCAAAGAGTCGTTACACAAAACGAATTAGAAAAGATCATGGCTGAGGACAAATTTAAGGCCAAAAATGTGGTCATGATTCAATGTGTCGGTTCAAGGAACGATGAGGCACCTTACTGTAGTCGCGTCTGTTGCTCTAAAGCGATCAAGAATGCTATAGAAATTAAGAGAGAGAATCCCGACGTCCAGATTTACATCCTACACAAGGACATTAGGACCTACGGATTAAGGGAACTTTCGTATAAGCATGCTAGTAAGCTTGGAATAATCTTTATCCGGTACCCGGAAGACAAGATGCCCGAAATGACAGCGAATGGCAACATCGTCGTAGACGATGTTATGCTCGGAGATCAAATTGAATTATCTCCTGACTGCGTCGTGTTGAGCGTTGGAATACGTCCGAATGAAGGAAACGAAGATATTGCTAAAATGTTGAAAGTTTCCACAAGTAAAGACCGTTATTTCTTAGAGGCTCATATGAAGCTAAGGCCTGTAGATTTTGCCAACGGCGGCATATTCATGGCAGGATTGGCTCACTGGCCTAAGTTTATTGATGAGACTATTGGACAAGCGTCCGGTGCAGCATCACGTGCCATATCCATCATCTCCAAGCAATATCTGGAGACTCAGGGAATTGTAGCACATGCCAACGAAGACATATGCGACGGATGTGGAATATGCGAGCCTATCTGCGAATACAAAGCCATATCCATTATCGCGGACCCATTGAACCCTGCGAAACGCAAGGCTAACGTCAACGAGGGTCTTTGCATGGGATGCGGTAGCTGTGTTGCAGCATGTCCATCCGGAGCGATGGAACAACTTGGGTTCAAGAACGAACAGATTATGGCCATGGTCAAAGCAGCATTAGAGGTGGAGTGAACAATGACCAAGACCGATTTAAAAACTGAAGATGAATGGGAACCGACAGTACTAGGGTTCTGCTGCAATTGGTGCTCTTATGCCGGAGCTGATCTGGCAGGAGTGTCTCGGTTGCAAATGCCTCCGAACTTCCGCGTAGTACGTGTAATGTGTTCTGGACGAGTGGATCCGCTTTTCATTCTGAACGCGCTGGAATCCGGTGCAGACGGAGTGATTGTAATGGGTTGCCACCCAGGAGACTGTCACTACATCAGTGGAAATATGAAGGCCGAACGTCGTGCAAAGTTTTTGGACGCTATACTAGAGCAAATAGGTCTCAAAGACCGTTTTGAACTACATTGGGTATCAGCTTCTGAAGGACCAAAATTCCAGGAAACGATAAAAGAGTTCGTTCAAAAAATAAAAGATCTGGGGCCAAGTCCAGTGAATCTTTCACCTGATAAGGTCAATATCTCTAGAGATTTCCAGAAGAGGGAGCACATTCGAGATGCGTTGATATCCTTAGCTAATGCCATGGATTTCCATCCCGATAGTCCCATAGAGTTCGAAGAGAACGATGTGATGGAAGGATACGGATTCCCCAAATGGGATGCAGACAAATGCATCGGTTGTGGAACTTGTTACGTTAACTGCCCCGAGGACGTCATCGAAATGGATGACCGGGAAGGCTGGAGATACATGGGGCACAATTCCTATGACTGCAGAACTTGCAGAATATGTGAAGAAATGTGTCCGCAAGATGCCATCGAGATCAAACACGGGTTCGATCTCACTCAATTCCTTGAAGGCGGTATGATAGAAGACGCCCACATGACCCTGAGAGTCTGCTCGGTTTGTAACGAAACTTTTGCTACTGACCGACAATTGGATACTATCAAATCGAAAATGGAGGAAGGGGATCCTGAAAAGGACGTTCTGGGAATGATACTCCCGGATCGTATCTTTGAAGTATGCTCAAAATGTAAACTGATTAACAAAGCAAATGTAGAAGGAGTAAAACAATGACAAAAAAAATATATCTACAACCCTACCATTGCCTCGGCTGCGAAGAATGCGTAGAGGCTTGTGCAAAGGAACACGGTTGGGACAGCCACAGTCACGTGCTCTGGGTAGACATGGTCTATCCTGTAAGTATGAGATGTTTCCACTGCGAGGACGCACCTTGCGTGAAGGTCTGTCCAGTGGACGCAATTAAGCTGTCTGCAGAATATGGAATACAGGTTGACGGCAGCGTCTGCATCGGATGCGGAAGCTGTGTCTTGGCATGTCCTTTCGGAGTGCCTGTGGTCAACTCGAGCAGCGGTAAAATGGTCAAGTGCGATTTATGCATAGACCGTCAGAACGAAGGGAAGCAACCCGCATGTGTGGAAAACTGCCCTTACGGTGCACTAATATTGACGGACTTCGTGGATGTTAGAGATGAAAAGAGAGATGATACTGCAAAGAAAATGATCGGAGCAGGCACCTACCTTAGAGCTGCTATAAACACAATAAAGGAGGGGTACTAATGGTAAGTCTTTCTGAGAAACTTCCATACGAGAAGATAACTGAGAATTTGAAGAAGAACGACAAGATTGCCGTAATATGCTGCAACTGCTGTGTACGTTTCTGCGGATCTGGAGGAGTAGATCATATGAATGAACTAGCCTCTCAATTGAAAGCAGATGGTTACACCGTTACAGATGTGATCCCCACTGCAGGTCTATGTGTGTACGATTACGTACGCAACGCTAGAGTCAGCGACGGAATCACAGCTGTAGTCGTATCCGCTTGCGTAGCAGGATGGACCAGTGCATCAAGAAGATGGACTGACGTCAAAGTGATCCCAACTGTCAACACCCTAGGTCTAGTGGTAGGAGACAGAAGAGTAGGAAACTTGAAACTGATCATGCCTTTCGAAGAATACAAGGACCTTGCTGGTAAAGAATGGCAAATGATGTCCGGAGAGAGACAGAAAGAGGGTAAGATCGACGTACCGTTACCGGAGGGACACTGAAATGATAGTATCCATAAGAAAATTCACCTATGATGAATTGGTTAGCAAGCTGAAAAAGGACGACAAGATCGTTCTGTTCGCCTGCGGCACATGTATTAAATTCTGCGATATAGGCGGAAGAGAACGTACAAGCCATCTGGCTGAAAAACTAAGGGCCGACGGTTACAACGTTACTAGAGAAGAACTCGTTGGAGCAGCCTGTTTACTCGATCTTATAGAGAAGAGAAAAACAGACGAATCTACTGCCAAGACCTTCGCAGAAGCTACGGTCATAATACCATTGACCTGTGAGGACGGTTACGACAACATCGCTTACGCCTTCCCAGACGCTAAGGTCATCTCGGTGACCAAGACTGTTGGTCTAGGTGTGTTCTCCACTGATAGGGGTATGACCCTTACGGTACCGTTTGAAAACACCGGGCTTAAGATGAACATCGAAGGTCATTCACTTGCCGATGTCGCCAAGAAGTTGGGCTGCCATGCTGGACCCTACTACGACGGCAACGAGAAAGCTTGATCGTAAGTCAGTTCATACGTGAGCATATAAACGAGAGCGTGAGAATATTTTCTCACGCTCCATCTTTTTTTAATTTTTATATAAACATTAAGTGTCGAAATTTAGTTCATATATCGCATAAAAGAGATAAGATACGCCTCATGAAAAAGTACCAATTTAGACATAACATAGTATAATATAATCATAAGAAAATTCATTATCACATAATATACCACAATAGTGGAGACCAGGAGGGTTGATAAAATGACTAAAGAAAATATCGAAATAATATTGATGGAGTGCTTAAAAACATCTCCAGAACGTATAAAGGAAGAAGATATACCAAAGAAAGTAGAAGAAAGGGCATTAGACCCTTCTGTTCAACAAATTTTGAGCAAAGCCATGCACGAAAGAGTGGAAACAGTTTGGGACCGATTGGAAAAACAGCAGCCTCATTGTAAGTTTTGTGAAACTGGAGTTTCTTGTCAACGTTGCGCCATGGGCCCTTGCCGTATCATGGGAGGAGACAGGACTCATGGAGTGTGCGGAGCCGATGCTCATTTGATTGTGGCTAGAAATCTTTTAGACCAAATCGCCACAGGAGCTGCAGCGCACTCTGACCACGGTAGAGAAGTGGTGGAAACATTGTTATCTACTGCCCGAGGCGAATCCCCTGATTACGGCATTGAAGATAAAGACAAACTGATGGCTCTAGTGAAAGAGTATGGCGTGGATGCTTCTGGAAGTGATCTTCAGATTGCAGAACGCCTGGCTTTGGCTATGATGGATGAGTTTGGCACTCTAAAAGGTGAATTACAGATGATCAAACGTCTTCCCAAAGGCACATTTGATATGCTGGCGGAATTAGATTTATTGCCTCGTTCTATAGACCGAGAAATCGTAGAATGTATGCACAGAGTCCATATGGGAGTGGGTGCGGATTACGCAAACATCCTGGTCCAAGGAGTGAGAGCATCCTTAGGTGACGGCTGGGGCGGCTCTATGATAGGTACGGAAATATCCGACGTATTGTTCGGAACTCCTCAGATAAGAAAATCCACTGTTAATCTAGGAGTCTTGAAAAAAGACCATGTGAATGTTGCATTACATGGCCATAACCCAATATTATCAGAAATGGTGATCAAGGCGGCCGAACTTCCAGAAATGAAAAAGAAAGCTGTTGCTGTAGGAGCTAAAGGAATTAATTTAGTTGGATTGTGCTGTACTGGTAATGAGTTGCTGATGCGCAAAGGCGTACCTCAAGCTGGGAACCATCTCAGTCAGGAACTTGTAATTGCTACGGGTGCTTTGGAAGCGATGATTGTGGACTATCAGTGTATATTCCCATCTTTACCTAACACTGCGGCTTGTTATCATACTAAAGTTATTACAACTTCACCTAAGGCAAAAATCCCTGGCGGTTATTACTTGGAAGTCAATCCAGAGAACGCCTTTGAACAATCGAAGAAGATGTTGGATATGGCGATTGAGAATTTCCCTCGTCGTAAAGAAGAGCGTATTCTCATACCCAATAAACCCATGGATGCCGTAGTTGGATTCTCTGTAGAATCGTTGAAAGCCGCTTTAGGCGGTAGCTTGAAGCCACTATTAGATTTGATCTTAGAAGGCAAGATCAGAGGCTGTGTAGGTATCGTAGGCTGTAATAATCCTAAAATAAAGCATGACTACGGGCACGTAACCTTGGCCAAAGAATTGATCAAGAGAAATATCATCGTGGTTGAAACAGGTTGTGCAGCGATCGCTTGTGCTGAAGCAGGTCTAATGAAACCGGAAGCTGCAGATATGGCAGGTAAATCCCTTGGAGACGTTTGTCGTTCCTTAGGTATTCCACCAGTGTTGCATATGGGTTCATGTGTGGACAACACTCGTATACTGACTTTGGCGGCGGAATTAGCTACCTTAGCAGGAGTACGGATTGACCAACTCCCAATAGGAGGGGCAGCTCCAGAATGGTATTCGCCCAAGGCCGTAGCCATTGGATCTTACTTCGTAGGTTCCGGTATCAGCGTTGCTCTAGGCGTCATGCCAAAGATCACTGGTAGTCCCAAGGTCGTAGACTTACTGACTGAAGGTTTGGACGATGTTGTTAAAGCCAAATTCTGGGTCGAGCCTGATCCTAAGAAGGCTGCTTCAATACTGTTCGATCATATAGAGGGTAAGCGGGCGGAGCTGGGTCTATGAGCCGTGAGGCCGCCAAAGAACTAGCCCAAGAATTAAAACAGAGACCTGGAAATATGAAGGGCCGGCGTATATTGGTGGCCGGCAAAGGGGGAGTGGGAAAAACCACTCTCTCGGCAGCCCTTTGTCTTCTGGGTGCAGCCCAGGGACATCGTACTCTTGCGTTGGATCAAGATGCCCAGCAGAATTTAGCCTATTCCTTAGGTTATCCTGCGGATAAGGCGTCGCAACTACGTCCAATAACTCAAGAACTTGATTACATCGAACAAAAAGTAGGCGCACGCCCGGGATCAGGATGGGGAGGATTTCTGACTCTCAATCCAGATGTTTCCGACGTAACCGAACGTTTCGGCATTCATATAAGACCTAACTTAGACCTACTGGTAATGGGAGGAGTAGTCCAAGCTTCCACAGGATGTTTGTGTCCAGAGAATTCTCTTTTAGGTGCCTTAGTCCGTTTCTTAAATTCTCGAGACGAGGATATCATGGTAATGGATGCCCAAGCGGGAATGGAGCCTTTTGGAAGGTCTGTAGCAGAGGGATTCGGTACCACGTTAGTTGTTGCTGAACCAACCTTCAATTCCCTTCAGGTGGCGGGCCGTATAGCCTCCTTGTCCCGAGAAATGGGTATGAAGAGAGTAGATTTGGTATTGAACAAGGTCCGATGCGAGGCGGATTTGGATAAAGCCTCAGATATCCTAGGAGACACGGTTTTTGACCATATCTTTTCACTCCCTCAAGATGAATCTGTAATGATCAATGAACCAGACGTCTCTAATCTGCTAAACACAGAGAGTGCTTACATGGAAGCCGTTATGTCTCTGGCCAAAACATTATTCTTCAAATGATCAAGTCTATGTGAAAAACTATTTCCCGTTTTAATTTTCTGCCCTTGCTTTGATGGATTAGTGTGAAGAATCACCAAGGCGGATTGCCAGTGTTACGAATGTGTTGATTATACTGATTTATTGTATTGTTAACGTCATAAATACCCCAAATCCACATCACTAACGCTATTAGAACCGGGAAATAAAGTACAAGGGACAATGCCATTAACACTGTAAAAATGATGAAAAGTATAATTCCTTTTGATATTTGACCTGCGTACAGGTGCCCGAAACCTACGCATATTATCGAAAGAATTATTCCGATGCCTGTGCTCTTCTGAAGTGCAGAGGCATGGTAATTGTTACTGCCGTATGGTGTTCCCTGAGGAACGACTTCCGACCCATTCAGATTAGCGCCACATTCCTTACAGAAAATGGCGTCATCGGGATTATCTTTACCACATTTTCGACAATACATAGTAGCCTTCGTATGACAAAACTCGTATGCATATTTATCTATGTCTCCGATATTTGTTCAAACTCTCGTCATCTAATTTATTCTTGTCATACCCTTTGTATGAGTTTTACAGTTGTTCTATTGAGATAGAGCGAGTAATTTAGAATTATTCTTTACGACACGTAATCCTGTTTGTATAAAATATTTAATAAATAGATCTTGACTTTAACTTCTCTTCTAAACTTTTTCTCAACTTTAATGTTTTTAAAAGTTTTTCTCCGGATCGTCTTGCTTTTTCCATTTCTGATTCATTGTTTGAAGCTTCCCCTGCCTTGAAAAGTCCTAAAGCCTTCACCGTATCGACTACTCTGTAACCTAACGCTTCTAGTGTTCTTTTCATAGTATCGGCAGTATATCCCATGTCTTCTTCGTTATTTTGTTCGCAAACTGCGATGACTACAGCATATTTGCCTCCTAAAACTTCATTTATGCCCATCCAAACAGAACGATCATCTTCATCAAAAACTTCAAAACTATAACACCTATCTAAAAACAACTTCATTTCGCCTGATACATTATAAAAATATGTGGGGGAACCTAAAATTACAGCATCGGAGTCCAAAATAAGTTTGTAAAGTTTATGCATATCATCTTTTATTACACAATTAAATGTATCTTTACATCCTTCGCATCCAGTACAGCTTTTAATATTGTAATCGCCTAGAAATAATAATTCGGTTTCGATACCTTCTCCCTCGAAACTTTTTAATGCTTCTTGAACCAGTAGTGAAGTATTACCATTTCTTCTTCTACTTCCAACGATACCTATGATTTTCATATTAAAAATAAACCTTCTGGAAATGACTATGATATATCGAGATCATAAAATGGTGCGGGGAATGGGATTTGAACCCACGAACGCCTGAACGAATAGGCCCTGAACCTATCACCTTTGGCCAAGCTCGGTAACCCCCGCACTTTAGTTCGGGGAATACTTAGTCGTATAAAAAGAAGTAAGACCGGACATAGTCCGGCCAGAAAGCTCTCAAGCCTTCATTATTTTCATCCATCCACCGGATTCGTAAACTGCAAGTTCCCTCTGTTTGAGGGCTTGTTCAAACTCATCCCATGAAATAACCGATAAACGGTCGTTGGTGCCTTTAGTGAACTGAACCCCTTGAGTACCTTTTACTCTCCCGGGCTGTAGTCCTTTGGCTTTAGCAATTAACTGTGCCTTTCCGAAATCTATTTTTTCCATTGCCATAAATATCCCTTCCGTTTGGCAAGACCAGTCCTACCATCCAGCAGAATTATCTACGTCAATAGTATTTAAACATTATTTAATTTTTTCACAAATTATAGTCCTGGATATCTATAAAGAAGATAATTCCAAAAAAGACAATGAATATGAACAATCAAACACCATTGCCTATTTGATGCCTATAAACAAGATGGAGCTGGCGTCCACCGCCGATTCGGCCATGTCCCCTGAGAGGGCCCTACATGCTGGAAGAGCTGTTGGGACCAATTACAATAGAGTAACTGTCAGTATGGATCTTAGCAGAAATAGCAGAATGATACGAGACGCTTTCGTATCGGGTTTACTTTCTGTAGGATCTAACGTACTAGATGCAGGATATGTACCCGCTCCTGTTGCAGCACTAGCAGCTGAACAATCGGATTGCTGCGCTATGATTGGAGAACCGAATATTTACGGAGTTATGAGCAGCATCTCTCTGCGTAACCCAGATGGATCAATCTTCAATGATCCTCAAATGAGAGAACTTGAAAAATATAGCATAAGCACACCTCTTCCTGGATATGAATCCATAAACGCCATAAAGGGATGCGATATGGTAATTGATAACTATCTCAAGAAATTCGTTGATGTGTGTGGCGATATAGATTGTCCTGTTATCATGGATTGTGGATGTGGCAGTACGTCTCTAGTAGCGCCGCAGGCCTTGGCTGCTGTAGGCGCCGACGTAATGAGTTTAAATTCACATCCTGACCGCACCCATTCTCCGAGATTTCCCGGTATTGAACCTTCCGAGGCAAAGGACGTACAGTCTTCAGTCGGATCTATGCACGGAAGTATAGGGATACTTTTGAACGGAGATGGAACGAGAGTCGCATTAATTGACGAGACGGCAAGATACGTTACAGGAAGTCAGATGCTTGCACTTTTGGTCAAATTCATTGAGCCTGAAAAATTAGTAGTTCCTATTGATATGTCCTTTGGCGTAGATCTGGCTTTTTGGGGCGATTCAATTCAGAATGATAAACGTGAGATAATCAGATGTGAACCTAACCCAATTTCTTTAGCTAACACTATGAAAGAACAAAAAGCTGATTTTGGTGCCCTTAGTAACGGCACCGTTATATTGCCAGGAATGACAAAATGTCCTGATGGTATGTTTACAGCTGCCATGTTAGCCAAATATGCAGGTACTAACAGTCTAAGCAGAACACTAGACGCTATGCCTACGTATTTCACCGACGAAATAAAGATCCACTGTACAGGAAGTATGGAGGCCCTGGGACGTAAGATAACCAATGTCATCGACGAAGTGGATTACAAGGGTTATGTGCACTCTAAAGGTTGGCGTGTCGACATGGAGAACGGTTGGTTCCTATTGAACTATCCTGATCAAGATGGAATGATGAAGATCAACATCGAATCCGACGACAAAGCTTACGCTGTAGGATTATTAGAAATGGCTAAAGATATCGTCAACAGCAGCCTTAGGAGTCAGTGAAAAGTTCTAGGTCCAATTGTGCCCCGCTGGAATTGTAAGCTTTCCAACTGTTACGATCGAAGGGCATACACGTGATAACGTGAACTCCGCCATAATTAGCAAAATACTGAAGGTCTGCTTCAGAGGGTTCGTTAGAATAACTAGGATGTGAATGTACAGTACCGACTAAACTAAAATCCACTGGGGCCATCCATTCGTTCATAAAACTATGAGAGTCGCCGTAAACGGTACCTGGCACGAATATCAGTTCAGTTATTATTCCATCGTCTGCTCTTAACATAGATAAAAACTCGTCTGGGTATGTTGATTTAGCAGACTCGTTGAATGCGTCTATTAACTCTACATGTATTCCACGGATTTTTTTCATATAGCGTTCACCAACTTTTCTCTGACATGTGAATAAAAGTCCTTATTCAGTTTTATGAATTGAGCGTAATCCTCGGCAATAGAGAATTCAGCATAAGTTCCGCCAGCCATCTCATATTCGTGTTGGCCATCTATTACAATCAAACATCCTTTATCCATTACTGCTTCAATTGTTATCTTAGCGGTAGATGGTACTACGAAAGGACGTGACGTAAATTTGAAAGCTGCCATTGGAACAATTAAGAAGGCTTCGACACCAGGATCTGTTATCGGCGCTCCAAGACTCATTGCGTAACATGTTGAACCTGTGGTAGTAGACACTATAACACCGTCAGCTCGCACTTCCGCAGCCAAATGTTCATTTACATAGATTTTAAACTGCCTTATCTTTGCTACAGAGTC
>DATESF010000025.1:0-14456 GCA_035271005.1 Candidatus Methanomethylophilaceae archaeon
CCCGTCCGTAGTTCGGATTGAGGGTTGTAACTCACCCTCATGAAGCTGGATTCCGTAGTAATCGCGAATCAACAACTCGCGGTGAATATGCCCCTGCTCCTTGCACACACCGCCCGTCAAACCATCCGAGTTGGGTTTCAGTGAGGTTACCTCTAATTAGGGTATTCGAACTGAGATTCAGCAAGGAAGGTTAAGTCGTAACAAGGTATCTGTAGGGGAACCTGCAGATGGATCACCTCCTAAGCAGGGTGGGGCCTAGCCCCACCCTCAACCAAAACATAAGTGTGTATAATATCGAAAAGCAAGGGAATCTTAACGGATTCTCCGCGATTCCTTGGCAGCTTGCCATGCACTAAACGTAGCATCGAACGTCCATCATTTCTTTTTTTTATTTGTTTAGCGTAGCTTATTCTTATATTCGCTATATTTATTCTATAAAGATCTTAATTACATTACAGTATGAAAACGCAAATCTGTTGAGTTTACTAAAATATAATTCTTTTATTTTGATATAATGATAAAAGTTTTATTTAGTGCGATTGGAAATAAAATAAGATTGATAATTAACTGAAGTCAATAAGACTCAGTCTTAGCACAATATCTAATTTTTTATTAATTATAATCACATCGACCTACGGAATCTGTCTCGTAGGTCGATGTGATTTTTTTGTTTATGTGATTCGATTTATACGAATCATTTGAGTAGACTTTCAACCAAGGCTTTGGCTGATGCAAGATCTTTCTCGTCAGGCTTCCACATAGAACGAATATTCTCGTCTATCATTTGGAAGCCTGCGCCTGCTAAATCTCTCTTTAAGATCTCTACTCCTTCTCCACTCCATCCGTAGCATCCGAAGGCTGCGGCCTTTTTACCTTTGAATTTCAAGGATTTCATAAAGTGAATGGTGCTGTTGACACTGGTCAGTATATCATTACTCACGGTAGGAGAGCCTACTGCTACAGCCTTCGATTTAAAGATCTCCGTCATTATCTCATTCCGGTCAGCCTTAGAGCAATTGAATACCTTCACAATGGTTTCAGGACTTACTTCATTGGCAGCCTTAGCGATCTCATGGGCAATGGCAGTCGTGCCCTCCCACATTGTATCGTACACGATTGTTAGCTGATCCTCTTGATAGTTGTTTGCCCATTCAGTATATTTCTCAACGATCTGCATAGGATCCTTTCTCCATATGACGCCGTGACTAGGGGCGATAATTTCTATTGATAAATTCATAGATTTTATCTCTTCTATCTTTCTTGAGACTAAAGACGAGAATGGATTGAGTATATTGGCGTAGTATTTTATCGCCTCTTTCTCTAGTAGGCACTGGTCTGCCAGATCGTTATATAGTTCTCCTACTGCGATATGTTGACCAAATGCATCGTTAGAGAATAGAATATTGTCTCCCGTTAGATATGTGGCCATACTGTCAGGCCAGTGAAGCATTTTCATCTCTACGAAAACGAGCTTTTTACCATTGCCGATGTCTATGGAGTCTCCTGTCTTTACTGTTCTAAAGTCCCATCCATTCTTACCATACTGACCTTCTAGGCTTTTCACAGCGTTTGCAGTACAGTATATGGGTGTGTTCGGAATCTCTTTCATTAGATCGGGTAAAGCACCAGAATGATCTGCTTCACCATGATTCATTACTATGATGTCTATCTTTTTTAAATCAATATTTTTACTGAGGTTGTTTACGAACTCTGTTCCGTGTGGCGTCCATACAGTATCTATCAGTACGTTCTTGCCTTCTTCGATTAGATACGCATTTTGACTAGAGCCGTTCATTATAGAGAAGTCATCGCCGTGGAACTTCTCCAACTCCCAATCCATGTAACCTACCCAACTAACATTACCTTTAATCGTTCTTTTCATACGCTTATCACCTATCTCTACGTATCTCATATTGTTGAGGTCATTATTATATTCAATGTCCAAAGAAATAAACTGTTTCAATCACGAAATAATAATGTTTTTTTCAGTTTCAATCAGATATTTCATTCATTTCGGTTTGTCTTTCCCCGTAGTATATAATTATTGGAACAATACTGACTTAGTATGGGCAACAAAATCAAGGCAGCATTGCCCCGTTTCATTATTTGGACATCCTTCTTACTTTTAGCTATTTATTTGATATCCGTCGCTCAAACTGAATCAATAGAATCATTTTTAATGATAGTTTTTGCTGTTTTCGTTATCGTGATAGTATTGGAAGGCATACATGAACTCTCAGGAAACCGACCAATCGGTACTCTAAAAGAGTTTTCTTCAATGTCTCGAGAAGAACTATTGTTGTATAACGAAAAGAGAATTACTACAGTTAACGGAATTTTACACATTCTTACAGGGATTATAATCTACTCTTCCCTTTTTCAAAGAGCCTTCATAACAGATGAGTTTGTAATCGTATTGTTCTTTGAATCCCTAATTATTGTGGCGATACTACTAGCCTTAGGAAGTTACTGGGTCAACTACGGCAGATTCTTCAAGACTGATGAAGGTAGAAAGGTTGGCAAAGTACGCGACATAGGTGCAGCGATAAGAACCACATTCTCTTTATTCGTGGCCATAGGAGCATCTTATGGGTTAGCATATCTATTCATGATAATATGAGAATTATAGAAAATAAATTGGTAGTCCTGCCCGGGTTCGAACCAGGGTCGCCGGCTCCAAAGGCCAGCATGATTGACCACTACACTACAGGACTATAATACTGTTATATTCTTCAGTTATTTAACGTTCTTCCGATTAGGTATGTAGAAGCACACCCAGTTATTTCCACTGTACAGAAACTTCCCAGGGGATGTGTATCATTAGAAATTCCTACAGGCCTGTAATTATCAGTCCTGGCAATGACTGTTCCATTTGTTCCTTCTTCGGTAACAAGGGCTCCTAGAATCTTGCCAATCATCTCTTTGTTATTGGCTAATTCGACCTCGTTCTTGACTGTGGTAAGTTCAGTAGATCTGTCCTTGATGACGCGGCCGTTAACTTCCTTCATATGCGCCGCTTTAGTGCCTGGACGAGCTGAAAATCTTGTTATATTTACTGTATCCGCTTTTAGTTTTCTCAGAAGTTCTACACTCTGTTTATGATCTTCATCTGTCTCTCCAGGAAACCCTGCGATCATGTCTGTGGATATACTCATATCTGGGTATCTGGCACGTATAATTTTGACTAACGAAAGATACTCTTCGACAGTGTACAGTCTCCTCATATTTTCAAGGACTTCGTTACTGCCACTTTGTACAGGCATATGTAAAAATCTGTACATTCTAGGATCTTTAAAAACGATCATGAGTTTCTCAACTATAGGGACGAGCCAGTCCGGGTTCATCATACCTACTCGAATTCTATAGTCTCCTGGAACTTCCAACATTTTGGTTAATAGTTCTGGTAAACTAGAGTTAATATCGCGCCCGTAACATGCAGTGTCCTGAGCAGTTATAAGGATCTCTTTAGCCCCATTTTTAATCTTCTTTTTGAATTCAGTTAACAACTCGTCAACGGGATAACTCATAAGCTTTCCACGGGCAAAACGAGTTATGCAATAGGAACAGGTGCCTAGGCATCCCTGTGCGATTGGAAGTATGGCTGAAGAATTAGTATCCTTATGATCTAAAGGGTGCCAGCATCCGTATTTGGTGCTTACTTTATCAGAAAATTCCGAGTATCTTTGAGGTGAGATAATAAGTGAATCTGGAAGTCTTATTGAAATCCTTCCAGGTTGCACCTCCGCCATGCATCCTGTTACTATGACCTCTTTACCCATGCTCCGCAAATCGGTCATTCTCTTGACCATCTTCTTCTCGGTTGTACTTACAACGGTACAGGTGTTCAGTATGACAATGTCTGCTGCTTCGGCTGATGAGGTTTCTTCGTACCCCATGCCTGACATGCGTTCAGCGAGATTAGCTCCCTCGCCGTAATTCATGGTGCAACCGTAAGACTCTACGAAATACTTCATGTATCTTAGCGGGTCACGGCCTCGTTAGTTACCTGGCCGAAAGCAGTCTTGTTTGAAATGTTTGTAACCTTTGCGTTAACACGAGAACCTTTGGTGGTTCCTGGAACGATAAGTACAAGTTCATTGAACTTGCCGATACCATCGCCCTTCTTTCCTACGTCGGTTATCAAGATTTCTACAATGTCTCCGATCTTCAGTTCGTTGGGGTCGGTTCTTATTACTTTACGTACAGCTATAGGTCTACTGGCACCACAAGCTTCGCATTCGAGCATCATAATCCTGTCATTCTTAACAAGCTTAGTGTCAGGACGTCCACATTCGGCACAGATAACATATGTGTCCGTATATTGCTGAAGTCTCTCTGAAATAGTAATACCTGAGATCTTGGCTTTAAAAATCGCTCTTCTGTTATCTACTTCCCCTGGCGTTCCGAGTTCCCTTAATAGGAAATGAAGTAAGTGTGAAGGTTCTCTACGCACTTTATCTGCGATGTCCATAAAGTTTCTGAGGATGGTTATTTTACCCTCTTGAATAATGTCCAGTTCCGGAAGTTCGAACCTCTCGTGACTCTCAATAGTCTCCGGAAGGTTCAATTTTGCTCTTTCAAGTAATGCTAAATAATCCTCGTCGTTCCCCATGTTATCTCTCATCTCCGCTAAGCGGAACAGCATTTAAAGATTATGCCTTCATACGTGACCCTGATATAGTTCTTCAAACATCATATCATAATCAATAATTTACGTGTCAGTCAATAGGGATTCACTCTATAACACGCGTAATAAGGATTCATTGCGAAAATCGTAAAAGGTCTTAAATAGGGGGTTATGATAGCAATGTTTCGCACATTGACCCGTATTACGTGGTCTTTAAATATATCAATAATGTCGCAGTGCTATATTCAATGAGGTGAAAAGTTTGGGAAATGGTCTAAACACCGCAAGAAAAATGAGAGTCAACAGGCAGAAGTTCCGCTGGCTCGACAGAGGATACAAGAAAAGAGTGCTCAATCTTAGGGAGAAATCAGATCCGTTAGAGGGATCTTCCCAGGCTAAGGGCATCGTACTAGAAAAAGTGGGTATTGAGGCAAAACAGCCTAACTCCGCTATACGCAAGTGTGTAAAGGTCCAGTTAATTAAGAACGGACGTCAGGTCACAGCTTTCGCAGTAGGCGATGGAGCGATCAACTTTATAGACGAGCACGACGAAGTTCTCATCGAAGGTATCGGTGGAAGAATGGGTCGTTCTTACGGAGATATTCCTGGTGTACGTTTCAAAGTGATCAAGGTTAACGATGTCTCTCTTGACGAAATGGTTAGAGGAAGGACAGAGAAACCAGTGAGATGATTTTCATGTCAGAAGAAGTTAAAGAAATAATAGAGACGGTCGAAGAGATCGATGTGGCACTTTTAATGCCAAAGCCCCTGATGTTTGGAAAATACGATTCATCCGATATATTCGTAGATGACTGTGGACTAGCTAAATACATAGACCTCACCCCTACGAACATCCCTCATTCTGGAGGAAAGCATGCTAACAAATGGTTTGGAAAATCGAAGTTGAGCATAGTTGAGAGACTAATTAACGACATTATGAGAACCGAGAAATTTACAGGCAAAAAGATGAAGGCTTACAAGACCGTTTCCCAGGCCTTCGACATTGTTGCCGAAAAGACAAAACAGAATCCGATCCAAGTATTTGTGACCGGACTTGAGAATGCAGCTCCTAGGGAAGAGATTACAAGGCTTCAGTTCGGAGGCATCTCCGTACCTAAAGCGGTAGATATTTCGCCTCAGAGAAGGGTCGACATAGCTCTCCGCAACTTGAGCAATGGTGTAGTATCTATATCATCTAAGAGCAAGAAATCAATATCTGAATGTCTCGCAGAAGAAATGATGCTCGCATCCAGAGGAGACATGCAGTCTTTCTCTGTAGCTAAGAAAGAAGAGATCGAGAGAGTGGCGCAAGCCGCAAGGTGATCTTAACCGGTGTGTGAAAAATAATGGGACGAAAAAGAGAGAACGTACAAAAAGCAGTCTTAATAATGAAGGATCCAGAATCCATCAGAAATATAGGTACTGCGGCCCATATCGACCACGGAAAAACAACATTCTCGGACAACCTCATCGCAGGTGCCGGAATGATGTCATCGGATCTTGCTGGAGAGCAGCGTGTCCTGGACTTTGATGAACAGGAATCTGCGAGAGGTATCACCATTAACGCCGCAAGTGCATCAATGGTTCACCACTTCGAGAAAAAAGATTATCTTATTAACTTGATTGACACCCCGGGTCACGTAGACTTCGGTGGAGACGTTACAAGGGCTATGAGATCTCTCGACGGTGTATTCATTCTATGTTGCGCGGTTGAAGGTATCATGCCTCAGACTGAAACGGTTATCAAACAGGCGCTGAAAGAACGCGTTAGGCCTATGTTGTTCATCAACAAGGTTGACAGGATGATCGTAGAACAACAGGTAACAAAAGAGATGATGATAGAAAAATTCTCTAAACTTGTTGCTGAATTCAATCACAAGATATACACTGGACTTCCAGCACCTCTTAACAAAGAATGGCAGGTCAGTATTCAAGAGGGTAACGTAGGTTTCGGTTCTGCTTACAACAACTGGGCGATTACCGTCCCAGCTATGAAAAAGTATAACATGACATTTACCGACATCTTTGATTACTGCAGCCGCGAAGGTGGACAGAAGGAACTTTCTAAGAAAATTCCATTACATGAAGTTGCACTCGCAATGGCAATTAGGCATGTCCCCAATCCGATAGAGGCGCAGAAACTCCGTATTCCAATAATATGGAAAGGCGACAAAGAAAGTAAGATTGGAAAGGCTATGATGCTTTGCGACCCTAACGGACCAACGTCCCTAATGGTAACTAAGATTATCATGGACCCCCACGCAGGAGAAGTTGCTTTCGGAAGAATGTTCTCCGGTAAAGTAAAGAAAGGAGATGTTCTTTACATTTCAGGAGTGCCTAATCCCCAGAGGATTCAGACTGTCGCATTGATGGTCGGCGGCGATAGGATAGCTATCGATGAGTGTGAATCTGGAAACATAGTAGCTTTAACTGGACTTAAGGACGCTATTGCAGGTTCTACCCTGTCTTCTATACCTGAAACAGAGCCCTTCGAGAGAATGGCTCACTACTCTGAACCAGTAGTTACCAAAGCGATTGAAGCTAAGAACACAAAAGACCTCCCCAAACTGGTCGAAGTTCTAAGATCTATCGCAAAGGCGGACCCGTCTCTTAACATAGAAATTAACAACGATACTGGTGAACACTTGATATCTGGTATGGGTGAACTCCACTTGGAGATTACTGAGTACCGTATTATCAACGATCACAAAGTCGACATCATATCCTCCAAACCTATTGTGGTTTACAGGGAAAGCGTAAAGGGACACAACTCTAGAGCTTTCGAGGGAAAATCGCCTAACAAGCACAACAAGTTCTTCTTCGTAGTAGAACCGCTTGAACAGTCGATTGTCGATGTTATACACAAAGGGGATATCGACCCTGACGCCAAAATCAAGGATCCGAAGGCTTTAGCTTTACAGCTTGAAGAACTCGGAATGAGCAAGGACGAGGCGAAAGGTGTTGTGTGCTTTAAGAATACTAATATTCTGATCGACATGACAAAAGGTATCCAGTACCTCCACGAGACCATGGAACTTATCAAACAGTCTTTTGATGAAGCTATGGTTAAAGGACCACTTGCTGTTGAAAAAGTGTCTGGCCTAAAGGTCAAGCTCATGGATGCAAAACTCCACGAGGATACTATTCACAGAGGTCCTGCTCAGGTAATTCCTTCAGTTAGAGATGGTATTTACGGTGCAATGTGTCAAGCAGGAAGAATCTTGCTTGAACCAATGCAGAAACTGTTCATCAGCGTTCCCCCAGATTATATGGGTGGAGCTGTAAACATGATCACCCAGCGCCGTGGAACTATTCTAGAAATGGGGCAGGAAGGTGCCGATTCATCGGTAACCGCTGTTGTACCTGTTGCTGATATGTTCGGATTTGCTTCTGACATACGCAGTGCTACACAGGGACGTGCACTATGGTCTACTGAGAACTCAGGTTTCCAGCAGGCTCCTAGCGAGATCCAGAAGAAGGTCGTTGCAGAGATAAGGGTTAGAAAAGGACTCAATCCTGAACCCTATGACGACAGATACTATGCTGGAGTGTAAACGTTAAATAATAAACATATTATGGCTAATCAATCAAAGTAAAATAAACATTCAAGGAGATATAAATATGGCTGACAAAGAGCACATCAATCTGGTCGTTATCGGACACGTCGATCACGGAAAGTCCACCTTAACTGGTAGGATCCTTCTAGAATCAGGCGCGATAGACCCGCACATAGTAGAGAAATTTAAGAAAGAAGCAGAGCTGAAAGGTAAAGGATCTTTCTACTTCGCATGGGTCATGGACGGCCTTAAAGAAGAGAGAGCAAGAGGAGTGACTATCGATATAGCTCACAAGAAGTTCTTCACTGACAAGTACTTCTTTACCATCATAGACGCCCCAGGTCACCGTGATTTCGTTAAAAACATGATCACTGGTACCTCCCAGGCAGACGCAGCTATCATTACCTGTTCCGCTATTGAAGGACCTCAGGCACAGACAAAGGAGCACGTGTTCCTAGCTGTTACTCTGGGTATCAAGCAGATCATCGTATGTATAAACAAAATGGACGCAGTTGATTACAGTGAAGAGAAGTTCAACTCGGCCAGAGATGAAATGCTTAAAATCATGAAGCCAGTAGGCGCAAAACCAATGGAAGTAATCCCGGTTTCTGCTTACATGGGCGACAACATCAAGGTTAAGTCAGAAAAGACTCCTTTCTACAAGGGTCCTACTCTGTTCCAGGCACTCGATAACTTCGCAGTTCCTGCTAAGCCCACTGACAAACCCCTCAGGATACCCGTTCAGGACGTCTATACCATCACCGGTATCGGAACCGTTCCTGTCGGACGTGTTGAGACTGGTATACTTAAGCCTAACATGGCCGTTATGTTCGAACCTTCTCACGTAAAGGGAGAGGTCAAACAGATCGAAGCGCACCACGAACAACTTCCTCAGGCGCTTCCTGGTGACAACGTCGGATTTAACGTCCGCGGTGTAGCCAAGAACGACATCAAGAGAGGAGACGTTGCTGGTCCAGTGGACAACCCGCCATCAGTTGCGAAGTCATTCGTAGCTCACATCGCGGTATTGAACCACCCTTCAGTTATCACCGTTGGATACACACCTGTGTTCCACTGTCACACCACGCAGACTGCGTGCAGAGTAACTGAAATCATCAAGACCATCGACCCTAAGACTGGTGCGACCAAGAAAGATCACCCCGATTTCCTTAAGACTGGAGACATAGCTCACATAAGGTGCGAGCCTACTAAACCCATGGTTATTGAAATCGCAAAGGAATTCCCGCCTCTAGGCAGGTTAGCTATCCGTGATATGGGTCAGACCGTCGCAGCTGGCGTATGTATTGAGGTAGAGAAGTCCAACTGAGGACTTCTCAACTAACTATAGGGGATTAAGATGTCACAACGTGCAAGAATTTCCTTAAGTGGGACCGATCCGATCAAAGTCGACAACGTGTGCGGCCAGATCAAAGCAATATCTCAGAGGACTGGAGTGGCGATACGCGGACCTGTTCCGTTACCCACAAAGAAACTCAAGGTACCCTGCAGAAAGAGTCCCGACGGAGAAGGAAGCGAGACATGGGATCACTGGGAGATGCGCATCCACAAGAGGCTAATCTACCTAGACGCCGATGAGCGTGCCCTTAGGCAACTCATGAGGATCGATGTCCCAGACGGTGTGAACATCGAAATGCGTCTTCACAGCGCTTGAAACAATTTCATTAACGGGGCGTGGGAAACCATGCCCCAAAATTCTTCTTTTTATTTCAGTTAATTATATACGTTTATCCTCGATGGTCTCATATGGAAATTCCGATGAGAAGCGACGCCGTCAAAAAAGGTATAGATAAAGCGCCGGCAAGAAGTCTGCTGAGAGCTGATGGGCTAACCGACGAAGATTTTAAGAAACCCTTTATCGGAATAGCAAATTCATGGAATGAAGTAGTTCCCGGTCATATTCACTTAAATGAATTAGTGGAAGCCGTTAAAGAAGGCATAATCGAAGCTGGCGGACTTCCCTTTACTTTTGGTGTTCCCGCTTTATGCGATGGTATTGCAATGGGCCACAATGGAATGAGATACTCGCTTATTTCTCGTGAAGTTATCTCTGATTGTTGTGAGATCATGGTTGAAGGTCACGCTTTCGATGCATGGGTTGGCGTAACAAATTGTGATAAAGTCACTCCTGGCATGTTGATGGCAGCAGGAAGGATGAATGTTCCTGCAATAATGTTGACTGGTGGTGCAATGGAAGTCGGCAAGGATGGAGATAAAGATCTCGATCTTCAGTCTGTATTCGAAGCACTCGGAGAATATTCTGCAGGCAAAGTCGATGAAGACTATGTTAGGAACATAGAGTGTAAAGCTTGTCCGGGTCGCGGTAGTTGCTCCGGTCTGTTCACAGCAAATACGATGGCTTGTCTAACCGAAGCATTAGGTCTAAGTCTGACTGGATGTGCCACAAGTATCGCTACAGATAAGAAGAAATTAGAAACTGCTCGTGAAACAGGACGTAAAGCCGTAGAACTTGCTAAAAATAACATTAAACCTCGCGATATAGTTTCTGTAGCTTCGTTTAGAAACGCAATAAGAGTGGACATGGCCATTGGCGGATCTACTAACTCTGCACTTCATATCCCTGCGATATCAAAGGACTTCGGAACGCCTGTATCATTAGATGATTTCGATGACATATCAAGAAAAGTCCCTCATATAACTAGCCTAAGGCCAGCAGGCCCTTACAGTATCGCAGATTTAGATTCTGCAGGGGGGATACCAGCGATTCTGAATATATTACAGAATCTTTTAGAGGATGCTCCCACGGTTAATGGAAATAATATCAAAGATATTGCTGCATCTGCAAAGGTCGTCAATAGTGAGATAATTAGAACTCTTGAGAATCCGTTCCATCAACAGGGTGGTATCGCAGTTCTAAAGGGAAATATTGCTCCTGAAGGCTCTGTTGTAAAGCAGGTAGCCGTAAGTAAAGAAATGATGAATTTCTCTGGAAGAGCAAGAGTTTTTGATAGTGAAGAATCAGCCACCAAAGCCATAACTTCTGGTTCTATCGTTAAAGGAGATGTTGTCGTAATAAGATATGAAGGTCCAAAAGGAGCACCAGGAATGCCTGAGATGCTTTCCCCCACCAGTCTTATAATCGGACGAGGTCTTGGAGATTCCGTTGCATTAATAACAGACGGCAGATTCTCCGGAGCTTCGAGAGGCGGAGCCATAGGTCATGTTTCTCCTGAGGCATACGAAGGTGGCCCAATCGCTGCAATCCAGGATAACGATATAATTGATATCGATATTTCTTCAAGATCAATGAACGTCAGACTTTCTGACGCTGAGATAAAAGAACGTCTATCCAAAGTAAAGAGGGTAGAGCGCCCCGTCACAGGAGTTCAAAAGAAATACAGAAAACTTGTCACCAATGGCGCAAACGGCGCATATCTGGAATAAGTGAGTCACAATGAGCAGCGAATTCAAAGTCAATGAGCATGGAGTTACATCTGATGGTTATCACGTACTGCCAAAAAGATCTATGGCATCAATGTACATTGGCAGTAGTATTGCGCTTTTAATCATCGCAATCATTGTTTCAACGATATACGTGTACGCTTTTCCTCTTTACGCGGAATCTGGCATATATGCAATTCTTATGTTTGTTCCTTTCGTTTTAATGGCCATCTACTTTATTTTCGGACCAGCCGTTTACTATGCTCGTTACAGATATCGAATAAATGAGGACCGTATAGATATTCGCAGAGGGATTTTCATAATCTCACATACTGTCGTTCCCGTAGAGAGAATCCATCAACTTGAAGTTGCTCGCGGGCCGATAAATAATTTGTTAAATCTAGCTGATGTTACGATAACTACAGCTGGCGGAATAGCAAAAATACAGTTCTTAGACCTTCAAGTAGCCGAAAAGACCGCTGATAATCTCAACGACTACATAACTGAGATACTGAGGAAAAGAGAATGATGGAACCAGAGGGGCAAGAAGAGCAATTGTCTGAAACGCCTCTACGGTTCGAAGGCATACCAATAAATGAGGAATTTCGTCAACATAAAATAAAAGTATTGGAGGAAGTTCTCAATTCATTCATAGTTGCGATAATAATATCCTTTTTTCTTTTTACAATCCTTGCGGGGATCGAAGACTCCAACTCGATAAAATATGCCATGATTATTTCATCAATTCTGTTTTTTGGTATCGTATTTTCTGCCTTATGGATATCATATTGGCGTTGGAAGAAAACAACGATAATATTCAAAGACACAGAGATGACTGTCTTTAGAGATACCGTTTTTAAGAAAGAAATACGAATCGCTTACACAAAGATAGCATCCACTAACGTAAATCGTGGCATAATAAATCGTTTGACTGACACTTCAAAGCTTCTAATAAATATAAACAGCCGTGTAAACTCCTATTCTCCTGAATTGACGCTTACATTCGGCGTAGAAATGGCTGACCGAATACGTGCCAATCTATCTAAAAAAATGTACAATAGCAACATTCTTCCTACAGATGAGGAGAATATTCCATCTATAGTCACTATAACAGCGAAAGATGTTATTCTTCACAGCTTCTTATCCCAGCCTACCGCATCTGCTTTGTTCGGAATAATTATGTTTTTCATAGGATTCTATGAGATGTTTACTAATTCAGGAGATTTTGGGACAGGCGCAGTTGCAATATTCTTTGCAGCGGTCACATACATTATCCCAGTGGTTGCAATGATATTCCATTATTTCAACTACAAAATCTATCGCATAGGCGATACAATCTACTTGAGTCATGGACTTGTGCGGACGTATCACAAATCATTCAAGGTAACTAAGATCAATTCAGTACGCCTAAGGAGTCCGCTACTCCCACGATTAATAGGCAGGTATATGCTTGATGCAGAAGTAGTAGGTCTTGCTTTAGGCGGAAATGATGATGGTAAAAACATAGCTCCGCTATTATGTCCTATGAAAGATCGAGAGACTATTGATCGGGTCATGAGAACGATAGTTCCAGAATTCATATACGACGTGGAAATGAACCGTCAGCCTAAGGAAGCAGCTAAACCAATATTCATACGTGCCACACTGTGGTCTATACTCGTTGTAATCATCGCTATAGCATTCTATGATCCAATGGCAAAAATATTTGTTGATGAGGGTATGATACTTAATCAGATCACATTAGTCATAATTGCCACAACATTAATGGTTGTCATAAGTATTTTTATAAACGGAATATGGTCTCGCAGAATAGTGGAATATGGAAGAAGTACGGATTTGTTCACATTCGTTGTTGGTGTGATAGATCGTAAGATTACTACCATGAGTTACGATAAAGTTCAGATCGCCAACATAGAGAGTGGACCGTTCTCCAGACCATACGGACTAGCTAAGTGTAACATCAGCTTACTTTCATCTATAGGTTCACAGAATATTTACTCTGGGTACTTTAATGCAGATGAATTAGAGGCGATATCTGACGAGGTCGTTTCCCGCGTTAAAGATGGACGATATAACTATCGTGAATATCTTTGATCATTCCTGTACGCTACAGGACCAGGAGATAATCAGCTTAGCAAGTTCTTCCGCTGCATCAGGATCTATATTTTCATCTTCAGCGAAACGACGATATCTGGCTATTACTGCCTTCTCAACTTCCAGGTTATGAACAGGAGTGCCAGCTATCTTTTTATTCCGACCTATCTCAACGGCAATCTGAAGTCTTTCACAAACAAGCGTTATGATCTTCTCATCAACAAATGCAATTTTTTCTCTTAGCTCTAAGTTATCCATTAAAAATCCCTCTTTATCTGATCTGCTAACACTAATGCAGCCATCGATTCAACAACTACTGCCACTCTTGAGACGATACAAGGATCATGTCTTCCTTCGACCCTGATAGTTGTAGACTCCTCTGTCCTCAAGTCTACTGTACTTTGCAACCTAGATATGGAAGGAGTAGGTTTGAATACACATCTGAACACCATCGGCGCACCGTCACTCATCCCGCCAACTATTCCGCCCATATTATTGGTCTTTGTTTTAATACCATCAGAATAAAAATATTGATCATTACTTTCGGAACCTTTCATATCAGCCAGTGCAAAACCTTTGCCGAATTCTACTCCCTTACATGCAGGAATGCTAAACATCGCTCTAGCAATTTCTGAATCGAGGGCTTCAAACCATATTCCTCCAAATCCTATTGGGAGTCCAGAAACGATACATTCAGTTATTCCGCCTACGCTGTCTCCCATTTCCCCTGCTTTTTTTATTTCATCAATCATATTTTT
>DATESF010000026.1:0-6387 GCA_035271005.1 Candidatus Methanomethylophilaceae archaeon
ATTACTTAATTGGATTACATTGAATCCTTATACGTTGCCAATCGCCAATAGTTAAATAATGCTTAAGATGTCGGATGAATGATGAAGAAACTGATTATCACCGAGAAAGCTAATGCCGCACGGAGGATATCCACTATACTCTCCGACGGAAAATACACTACCGAAAAGGTAGGTGGGGCCTCAGTAATTTCTTTCACAACAGAAACCGACGACTATGACGTCGTCAGTCTTAGAGGACATATCATTGAGCTTGATTATCCCGCTGAGTTTAACGACTGGTCTGCAGGTTCACCTACCGACCTAGTTTATGCCCAGCAGGTTAAAACCGTAAAAGCACAGTCCACACTGAATAACATTAAAACTTCAGCCGCTGAAGCTGATGAGATTATAATAGCCACCGACTTTGATCGGGAGGGAGAACTCATCGGTATCGAAACCGTAGAGGCTGCAGGCGTTGACATGTCTAAAGTTAAACGTGCCAGGTTCAGCGCATTGACCAAATCGGAAGTAGAGAATGCTTTCAATAACTTGGAACTTCCTGATAAACGTCTATCTAACGCAGCAGAAGCTAGACAGATCATCGATCTCTCTTGGGGGGCTGTCCTAACTAGGCAGATTTCGTTAGCTTCTGGACAGCTTGGCAATAACTTTTTGTCCGTAGGACGAGTTCAAAGTCCTACACTTAAATTACTCGTTGATAAGAACGAAGAAGTAGAGAGTTTCATACCTGTTCCGTTCTGGAACATAAACGGCAGTTTCGGCATGCTGGCTTTCCAAGGAAATCACGCAGGTAATCCGTTCTGGAAAGAGGAAGAAGCAAAAGAGATAGAATCTCGTATATCCGATATAAAAACAGGTGAGGTTACTACCTACGAAGTAACAGAGAAGGAAGAATACCGTCCTCCTCCGTTCGATACCACTGCAATGCAGGTCGAGGCCAACAAGATCGGGATACCACCGACTACAGCAATGAAATTGGCTGAGGACCTTTACACCGGAGGATACATATCCTATCCTCGTACAGAGAACACAGAATATCCTAAAAGTGTTAGTCTTAGAGCAGTACTTGAAAAACTTAAAACTTCGGATTTCAAAGACGAAGTAGAAGAGATACTGGCACAAGACAAGATCTTCCCCTCAAGAGGAAAGAGACGCACAACAGACCATCCACCTATCTATCCTACTGCAGCTGCTTCATCTAGCAAGATGAAGGGCGACAAATGGAAACTTTATGAACTGATAGTTAGAAGATTTTTAGCAACCGTCGGACCTGTCGCTTTGGCTGAGATCACCGAGTGTATCATAAACGTAGGTGGCGAAGATTTCAAATGTGATGGATATAAACAAACATTCAAAGGATGGAAAAAGTATTATGGAAAATACCTAAAATCCAAGACCTCAACAATTCCAAAAATGGAAAAGGGCGACGAAATAGAGATTCGCTCAATAGTAATCGAGGAATCGGAAACTAAGCCTCCTTACAGATACAACCAGGGTTCCCTCATCCAAGAGATGGACCGTTTACAACTGGGAACAAAGAGTACGAGACATGACATACTCGCCAAACTCTATTCGAGAAATTACATTCAAGGTAATCGTATGATTCCAACCGCTGGTGGCATTGCGCTCACTAAGGCGCTAGAAAAACATGGCGGAGGAATCACAGAACACGATATGACCTCTAGACTCGAAGAGGACATGGTCAAGATAAGCAGTGGCGAAAGTACTCTAGACGCTGTAGTAAATGAATCACAAGATATGCTTTTCAGCGTTTCATCAAAAATCTCAGCAAACGCAGAGGCTGTCGGTAGTGAGATTCGTACTGCTTTAAGATCACAACAACACATAGGAAAATGTATTTCTTGTGGAAACGAACTTAATATCAAAAGATCGAAGAACGGGAACTTTATCGGATGCGATGGATACCCAGAATGTACATCTGCATATCCTCTGCCTCGTGGATCGTTAAATCAGCCTACCGAGTCAGTATGTGAAGTCTGCGGACTTCCTCATCTTAAGGTCATAAGGAAAGGTAACCCTCCACTTATGCAATGTATAGATCCTAAATGTAAATCTAATACAGACAGGATATTCCTAGGTGAATGTCCCACATGTAAAAAGGGAACTATACGAATCATGTATTCGAGAGCCGGAAGAAGATTTGCAGGTTGCACAGAATGGCCTGCATGTACTCAGACGTATCCTCTAAGACCCAGAGGCAGCATAACTCCAACTGATAATAAGTGCGAACTATGTGTAGCCCCTATGATTCTTTTTGGAAAATCTGAAGAATGTATAAATCCAGATTGCCCAGGAAAAGAAAAGAAAAAGGCAGTTGCGAAGAAAGCAGAACCTAAAAAGCCGGCAGTAAAGAAGGCCGCGACAAAAAAGACTGCTACGAAGAAAGTAGCAACAAAAAAGGTAGCAACTAAGAAAGTTAGTAAAGACGAAACTGAAGATCAGTAATCGTCAAAAATATCTTCGCCGTCGAAGTGCCTGTTAAGGGTATCAATATCATCAGATATGCGTAGATTACGGCATGTAGTACATTCTAGGCTTTTACCGATACGGAGTTTTAAGCTCATCACTAATCGATCAAGCCAGACAATTCTACCGCACTCGCAGTAGACATTCATCATGCTATCAATCTTTACACTATCCAATGTTTCACGCAGCATATCGTCTGTAAAACAATCTGCTGAGCTACCAGTATCCCCTATCCTACTTCCCCCGATAATAGAGCTCCTAATAAGACTTCGAACCCATCATAAGATGCCTACGGAAGTGCTCATATTTCCTATCTACAGAGTGCATATAAGCTTTCTGTTACCAGGCGTTTAAGCCTGCATACGATACTTAGAAAGAGTAATATATAGAATATTATTTAGTAACACAATAATTATATTTGGACTGAACGAGCAGACAATATTATATGTCTTTGAGGTGCGCCATTTGCCTGACAACATACTCGTGAATTTGTTTTGGTTTAACTTCAGGAGCAACTCTTTTACCGTTTTTCATTATCGGCTTCTCGATCATTTCCATAATGCTGCCACAATCACATTTGATCTCGTCATCTGGCTTGAGAGAAACGCCCATAGTATAGCAACTTGGACAACGATATGGAAACTTACGTCCAGCAAACTTTCCCCTTTTGGCAAAAGATTTACCGTCCTTCTCAACTAAGTCCATAGAAAAATCTAATGTTGGAGCGTTAGCTATTGAAGTTCCAACGCCAAAACTTGAAACACATGTATCTGCCAATTCGGCAACAGTGTCTTCGTTTAATCCACCTGACACTATTATCTTTACATGTTGGAATCCGTTAATATCCATCTCCCAGCGGACTTCGTCAATAAGTTCCTTGAAGTTACCTCTTCTGGAACCAGGAGTATCCAATCTGACTCCAACGAGATTCTTAACAGAATTACAAGCCTCTACGGCAGCAGTACGTTCGTCCGAAAAGGTATCAATTAACATAATACGAGGAACGGATGAATCTATTATCTCATCAAATGCTCTGAATGCAGCATCATTGCTACCCATCATAAGCGGTAGTGCGTGAGGTACAGTTCCCAAAGGTTTCTTCCCAATCAAATCTCCTCCGAAATTGGATGATACGTCATCACATCCACCTATGTACGCGGAGCGATCAAGTATCCCAGATATGGCAGGATGCATCCTTCTGTTCCCGAAAGCTATAACAGGTTTTCCTTTAGCCGCAAGTTTCATTCTTGCTGCCTTGGTTGCAATGCCGGTAGGTTGACAAATCATGCCTAGTATGGCAGTCTCCATTATACCAAAATCAACATAATTACCTGAGAAGTTCATCATAGGAACTCTCACACTAGCAGGAGTTCTAGAACGGAATAAAGTTCCCTCTGGCACAGCGTAAATAGTAACGTTCATTCCTTCCATCAATCGAATGACTTCTTCAAGTCCACAGAAAACTCCCCATTCCCATCCACAGGGTAATGAGCCACTTGTGAATTCTGCACATACGTTAGTTTTATCCAAACCTTTAGCTTCCAGGATCTGTTTGGTGTGTTCAAAATACACATCCATAGTGTAACCCTTCCTGACATCCTTTTCATCCGCCATGAAGAGTTTATCCATGTTATCAGAACCTGAATGCTTTGATGCCTGGGAAAACCGCTTTAGAGCCAAGCTCTTCTTCGATCCTTAGTAGTCTGTTGTACTTAGCAGTCCTTTCACCACGAGCTGGAGCGCCAGTCTTTATCTGTCCGGATCCCCAACCTACTGCTAGATCTGCTATCGTTGTATCTTCCGACTCTCCAGAGCGATGAGATACGACCACATTGTAGTCGTTATCGAAACTTGCTGATGCTGCACGATCAGCTTCAGTAATGGTACCAATCTGATTGACCTTTAGTAAAAGTGCATTGCCGGCCTTCATATTTATGCCGCGCATCAGTCTTTCCGTATTGGTTACAAAAAGGTCGTCTCCTACTATCTGTACACTCTTTCCGATCTTCCGCGTAAGATCTGCGGTTGAATCGAAATCGTCCTCGAAGAACGGATCTTCGATACTGATAAGTGGGAATTCCTTTGAAAGCGAAATATAATGGTCTGTAAGCTCTCCAGCTGTTAGACTCATATTATCAACTTCATATTTTCCATTAACATAGAATTCAGAAGCTGCTGCATCTATTGTTAGGAAGATGTCTTTTCCTGGAGCGTATCCTGCGTTGGAGGACGCTTCGGCTATAGTTCCGAGAGCTTCAGCGACAGTGTTCAAAGGCGGTGCGAATCCTCCTTCATCACCAACATTGACTGCTAAAGATCCATATCTTTCGGCTAGTAATTCCTTCAATGAAGCATAAATCTCAGCTGCCGCTCTAAGACATTCTGAAAATGTAGGTAAACCTGCAGGAACAAGCATGCATTCCTGTATCTTTAAATTCCCTCCAGCGTGCATTCCGCCGTTTATAATGTTGAACATCGGCACAGGAATAGTGACATTGTTTTTTCCTATGTGCTCATAGACTGGAATGCCTAATGACATGGCACCAGCCTTTGCAACAGCTAACGATACGGCTACCGTAGCATTTGCCCCCAATCTCTTCTTATTGACAGTTCCATCTAAATCTATCATAGCCTCATCGATGGAAACTTGATCTGATGGATCCATCCCAACTATACGATTAGATATCTCAGTACGTACGTTCTCTACGGCTTTCAGCACACCTTTGCCGGAATATCTTTCTCCGCCGTCCCTGAGTTCGTGAGCTTCCCAGGTACCAGTCGATGCCCCTGAAGGTGCTATCGCTCTGATTTTATGTCCTTTAATAGTTATTTCAGCCTCGACTGTAGGATTTCCTCTTGAATCGAGGACTTCCCTTGCCCATACTTTTTCTATTTTCATTTAATAACCTCAATTGATTCGATCATATGGATTTCCACATTATGACCGAGTATATCCATTCCTTTTTTATCGATAGATCTCTCATCGGTAGATATCAAGAACGTTGCCGTACCTTCATTTTCAGTAGTAAGCTGGCGTATCATAGTAAGTATGCGATTCGCCCCATTCTTATCTAAGAGTGCCAAAAGTCTATCGATGACAACGACTGGACGATCGTTATCTTTTATAAAATTGTTAATGGTTTTAGTAAGTGTGCCTAACTTTCTTATATCCTTATAATCGAGTCTAGGTTTGGATGAAAGTGCGATGATGTTCATCTTACCATACTTCATCCTTTCTTTTATTGCTTTTATCTTGTTGGTAGTGACTATCAGAATAGTATAGCCTTCGTTAGAAAACTTTTCTGCATAATTGTAAACGATGGAAGGTGTGTCCTCTATGATAATGTGTGTTTTACCAGAAGGCAGCTTTGGTTTTTCTGGTTCAACCTGCTCCTTATTACGTTTCTTTCTCAAACTAAAACGGCGTTTAGGCGTAATCTGTTTTTTTACTGGAGTCGTGGAATCAAGAACGTTAGATATGTTTTCCAATATCTCAATTATATCTGCACTAGTAAAGGGTTTTTCAATCTCTCCTAAAACAAAGGGTTCGTCTTTAGGAATATGCTCCCTATTATTCTTTATAACGTAAATCTTCATGTTCATTTCAGAGTCTTCTTCATGAACGATGTCAATCATCTTGAGACCGTTTTCTCCTCCCACATAGGAATCTAAAAAGATAAGATCAGGATGAATCTCCAATATGAATTCGGCTGCATCCACTATTGAAGATGCTAAATATGCCTCGTGGCCTGCATCAGAAATTATCTCCTTGAGAATTTCCTGTATTGCAATGTTATCGTCAACCACTAAGACTTTCATGATATACTCCCCGCTAAGGTCGATAATCCTTACGGTCCATGACTATTTAAATTAAGGGAACTGCCAGAGTCAGGCCGTTAT
>DATESF010000027.1:0-3008 GCA_035271005.1 Candidatus Methanomethylophilaceae archaeon
GCTCGCCGTCTCTAAGCGTAGTGTCGCAAATATTGAGCCTTCCGCCCAACGCCTGGACTATATCTTTTTTAGTTTTCATGTTTATACCTCAAATATTATGGCCGGCGGCCTGTAAAGTAAGTTGACTTATTTCCGTTATCCGATAAACACTAATAACATTTTCCATTCGGCATTTAATATACTGGGTTATTAAAAGGCGTATCTGAGTATCGCACCTATACCGCCTAGTGCCGATAATCTCCGGCCTGAGTCGTGTTGTGATGATATGACCATTACATTTCCATTCTGTGCTTCCACATCTTTTACCACATAGTCGAAATCCTGTTCACGTACCTTAGAGTCCAAAATTAGTAATATCTCTACAGCACCGGCTTTTGCGGCTGATGCAACCTCTGCGGGACCGTATGTTGCTAGACCGTCCTTAGATATCTCTGTCATAAGACGTTCAACTGCTTCCATTTCCGCACCTACAGTAGAATCTCTAAGAACTTCAGCGCCTAATCCCATCTTCATAAGCTCATTTATTCCAGTCATCCCGCAATGCCCAGTATGATAAACATAACATTTAGAAAATATTTCAGGATACAGTCTCTTGCCGCTTTCGGCTAGAAGTTCTTTTTCGAATCCAGGGCCTAAAAGAACCAAGGGCATGTCATCCTCGGCAACGGACTGGACTTTTGATATTATTTCATCATGATATCCGTCGGCTCCTCGTCTCTTTTCAACATACTGTTTACCGGATCTGCTTGATCTTACGCTAGCTATTTCCTTTAGACCGTATTGTCTAAGAACACCTATAGTAGCCTCATCCTGATCTAAAGAAACAAAAATTATCCGAGGCTTATTAGTATCACGGACAGCACGTTCAAGTCTTTCCGTCTGTGTGAACCGCCACTTCATCTTTGATATTGAAAGAGAGTCTCCAGGTTCAATTATGAATGTGTGATGTTGACCGATGTCCTGAGGACCAGATTCGATTATTCCAAGTAATCGTAACCTAAGGTCGTCTTCTGAGAACTCTATCTTCTCAATACGTACGCTTAAAGTCATTCTTTTCTTTTCGGCACGTTCGGCACGTATCTTATCCGCAATCTTTTCTTCTCTTCTTGTGGTGGATGTTGTGACTACGTCCCCTGTCTCCACTACGTTATATAAATGCCAAAGATCCTCATCGGTCTCTGGCATTACTTTGATACTGTTGGACGGGATGTCACGACCGATGATCCGCATACACCTTCAATTACGTACTCAGATAATCATGTTTCGTTAAAATATGTGACAAATGTCTATTATCAGACAACTTAGATTTTCTCTGTAATACTAAAAAGGAAGACCTTATATATTGTACATAATTGTGATTTATCTTCGATGACGCGCGGATATCTGGTCCTCGAGGACGGAACGGTATATGAAGGTAATATTTTCGGTCACCGTTCATCCACCGACGGCGAAGTGATTTTCGGGACCGGTATGAGCGGCTATCAAGAAAGCTTGACAGACCCCTCCTTATGTGGTCAGATTTTGGTTATGACTTATCCTCTTATTGGAGATTATGGAATAATCGACGAATATTCTCAATCTGAAAAGGTGCAAGTCAGAGGACTCGTTGTAAGAGAGAATTGTGTCGAACCCAGTGATATGTACAAAGGAAGCACATTAGATTCTTTCCTTAAGAAACATAAAGTTCCTGGAATCTCCGGGATCGATACACGAGATCTTGTGATCAGACTAAGAGATCATGGTTCCATGAAGGGAGCTATTACTGACATCGAAACATCACCAGAAGATACTGCGGAAAGATTAAGGAGTATGCCATTACCGGCAACATCAAATCTTGTGGCAAAAGTTTCTTCTAAAAAGATATTTAAAATTAAATCTAATAAAGAACTTACTATTGGGATTCTAGACTGCGGAACGAAATCTGCTATCGTAGATAATCTATCTTCACGTTATAATGTTATTACATTTCCTTATGACACCCCTGCTGACGTAATATTGGAATACAAAGTGGATGGTCTCGTTATATCCAACGGACCAGGAAACCCTTCTCATAAGGATATATTGAACACTGTTGTAAAAACAGAAAAGGATCTCATATCAGCTTTACCAATGTACGGAATCTGTTTTGGAAGTCAAACACTTGCTCTAGCCATGGGAGCAAAAACGTATAAAATGAAATTTGGACACCATGGAAATAATCAGCCAGTCTTATTCGAAGGTCGAGTTTACATTACATCTCAAAATCACGGATACGCTGTTGACGCAGATTCACTTGATGGTACCGACTTAACAGCAAACCACATCAATATTAACGATAAATCAGTAGAAGGCTGTATTCACAGAGATTTGCCTATTTTTACCACGCAATATCATCCAGAAGCTAAACCCGGCCCTGCAGACACGTTGTTCCTCTTCGACAGATTTGGAAAGGTCATCAAGGAGGCGAGGAAATGAAAAGAAAATACAAGAAACTGATGGTCATAGGCTCTGGTCCAATAGTCATAGGACAAGCTGCAGAGTTTGATTTCTCAGGTTCACAAGCTTGTCGTGCCCTCCGTGATGAAGGTTACCAAACCGTTTTAGTAAACTCTAATCCAGCTACGATACAGACGGATACAGACATGGCTGACAGTGTTTACATAGAACCACTTAACGCCGAGACTGTAGCTGCCATAATAGAGAAAGAAGGGGTAGACGGCGTTCTATCAGGAATGGGCGGACAGACTGCACTTAACATATGCTCTGAATTGTACGATAATGGTACTCTGAAGAGGCTGGGATGCGATCTTGTAGGAACTCAGCCTGATGCAATTGCAATGTCCGAAGATAGGGATCTTTTCAAAAAAGCCATGGAAGAGATAGGAGAACCAGTCCCGATAAGCTGTAGCGTCAAATCTATACCTCAAGCAATAGAAGCTGCAAACATGATTGGCCATTATCCTGTGCTAGTACGTCCTGCGTACACTCTAGGAGGCACCGGAGGCGGCATAGCGTATGATGAAGCTGAG
>DATESF010000028.1:0-3251 GCA_035271005.1 Candidatus Methanomethylophilaceae archaeon
CGGGTTTCCACCACGAGGGGAGCGACCCCCCGTGAAATTATTGAGTCATCGCTCCAGTTATTCATCATAACTTCAGCAAACTCAATTAAATCACACTCGATAACTGGAGCCCGCCAGTCTGCCAGGTTAGCCTATGCTCCCTTGTCAGAATGACTGTGATGTCATCACTGCTTGCGCATTTTAGCTGCTCTCTTTCTTCTTCTCATCTTTTTCTTGCGCCATTTCCATCGCTGGTTACCAGCTTTCTTCCATGCGCGTGAACTTCTTTTCATGTCATTTCCTTCCTGAACGCCTGCCCAAAGGCGGCATTCTATGGCGGGCCCGTCGGGACTTTCGGTTTCTTTTTATCGAAACTTTCGAACCCGAGGCAGCTGGCTTAGAAGGCCAGCGCTATATCCTGGCTAAGCCACGGGCCCACTTATCCAACAACGCCTTTACTGATTTAAAGGTTTACATACAGACGTTATAAAAGAGAGGCTCAGGCTGTGTAAGCTAAGTATATTTCATACACTGAACCATACCCCAAATACACACTGACTCCCTCGACTACACATAGTATACCCAGTATGAAGAGGAACGGCCACCAATTTAGCAATTTTCCGAACAGTTTTATAATCGCTTCTGCAAAATTTGTGATCATAAAAGTTATGGCCCCGAGTACAACGGAGATAATTATCCTAGGCCATCCTATGGCAAGGAACGAAACATCCATCCCGTAAACAACGGAACCATTCAATTCTCCAAGCATTATGTATGTAATAATCATCACAAATAATGCAAGTAAGACTGCAAAATGAACCTCGCGGAAAGGTCTTATCAGTAAAGCGAAACCACCTACGGCCACTATGATGGCTGTAGACAACGCTAAACCGTTCCATTCCACAGCTGCGATATAAATCATCGCGACACCTGAAATCAGACCCAAAAACATTACGAATTTGTACATTAACGATCTGTCATCTTTTAAGTAAAGAAAAACGATCAATATCGCTACAATACCGCTGAGTATCAATATCACTTCTGGAGAGTGATCTTTTATTGATGCTATGATTGCATCGGCTTCCATGTAAGGTCATATTGCCCAGGGGTTATAAGCTTTGACAACGAGAAATTGAAGAGTGCTTAGGTGAAAATGTAATCGAAGCCATAAGATGATTTTTCAATAAAAATTGATAATTAAAAATAAGCAAATTCGTAGTTTAATTAACAAAAAGAAGTGGACAGGGCGAGATTCGAACTCGCGGCCTCTACAATGCCAATGTAGCGATCTTCCAACTGATCTACCTGCCCGCTAGCCAATGGATTAATTGTTTCTATTAAAGGTTTCCTAATGAGTGCGTTAAAAAACCGTTCAAAAATCCCCTTTGAGGGTGGACTGATACCTGTGTATCTCCCCTGGAATCATCGTAGGGTACTTTCCGGAAACACATGCGGTACATACATCGCGCTCAGGCAGTTTCAAAGCCTCTATCAATCCTTCGATGCTTATGTATGCCAGACTGTCAGCACCTATGACCTGTCTTATCTGTTCCACGGTATGGTCTGCACCTATGATCTGGTCCCGAGTCTTCATGTCAACACCGTAATAGCATGGAGCGATAATAGGCGGACATCCTATGCGAACATGAACCTCTTTAGCACCTGAACTCCTGAGCATGCTGATCAACTTCTTCAATGTCGTACCACGTACGATACTGTCATCTACGATCAATATGCGTTTTCCATTGACAGTACTCTTGATGGGGTTCATCTTTGTTGATACGGCCGTTTCCCTTAGCCTCTGATCAGGTAATATGAAAGTACGTTCAGCAAAACGATTCTTCATGAACCCTTCTTCGTAAGGGATCCTAGACATGACCGAGAAGCCTATTGCGTGAGCGCGTCCGGAATCAGGTATAGGCATGATAAGATCCACGTCGGCCGTACATTCTCTAGCCAAGATCTCCCCTATACTCCTCCTTACGTCGTAAACTTCACGTCCATCTATGACCGAGTCAGGTCTTGCGAAGTATACCCATTCGAACATACAATGAGCTCTCTGTGCGTTGGTGTTGTATGGATAGCTGATTATCTCAGACCGTGTAATCTCAACGATCTCGCCGGGCATTACATCTCTTATGAGCTCGCCGTTCAACGCATCTATGGCGGCAGATTCCGAGACCAACATGTAACCGTCTCTGATCTTTCCGATGCAAAGTGGCCTCATGCCTCTTGGGTCCCGTATACCAAAAAGACGATTGCCTATCATTAGAACAAGAGAAAAGGCACCATCTAGTTCAGCACAAGTTGCCTTTAGAGCTTTTACAGGGTCAGAATATTGAGCTGAATGTTTTCCTAAAATTTTTGTAATTAGTTCGCTGTCCGAACTTGTAAAGAAAGAAGAACCAGATATCAAATATTTTTCTTTCAGAAGATCAAAATTAGTAATGTCGCCGTTATGAGCTATGGCCAAAGGGCCGTATCTAGTGGTCGACATAAGTGGCTCAGCGTATGATTCGCTTACTCTGCTGCCAGCAGGATATCTTACGTGCCCAATACCCACAGTTCCGTGAAGTTTGCTAAGCACATATTTTGGTAAAGCTGTCTGGACTAAACCACTATCCTTGATAGTGTCTATAGCCCCTTCAGAATTAAAAACAGATATTCCAGCACTTTCCTGTCCGCGATGCTGGATAATCATTAAAGATTTTTGAAGGGCGGGCACTACGTTGTTCTCAGCGTTTATTCCAACGACGCCGCAACTGTGTTTCGGCCCAGCCATTAAAACACCACTTACTCGTGAGTCTTAGCCCAAGAGTATTTTCTGAGTGTCGCAGTTTTACCGTATCCACAGGAAGCGCAAACGCTCTTCCTTATGTGATATGAGTGTCTACCGCACCTGCGGCATGGAATGTGTGTCTTCTTTGTGTTATGTCTTCCTTGTGCCGATGTTCCTGCTCCCATTTTCCATCACTCCTTATGGCGAAATATAAATTATATTGTCTCCGCGCACTACTGCCATTCTGTGCTTGGCGACAGGTTGGCCTTCAAAGAGCTCGTCAGCGTTCTTAAGTACGATATTCATAAATTGATCGTACCCGTCTAGGACACCTCTAAACTCCTTCTTACCCCTAAGAACAACGATAACGTTATTGTTTACCGCCTTTCCTAAGATAGATAATGGTTTCATCATCATAGCCACCAGTAATCCCATGAGAGGTTTACTATTTTAAGGTTTGTCATATACTGCCTTCGCAAGTTCAAATAAAGGC
>DATESF010000029.1:0-8336 GCA_035271005.1 Candidatus Methanomethylophilaceae archaeon
CCGACTTTGTCTATAGTAAATAATTCGGCGTTAGGGGTAAGGCTTAACGTACTATCAAATGTGACTGTAATGTTATATCCATTAGCAGTATCTGTCACAACAGCACTGGTAAAGTTTTCAGTTGCAGTAAATTCAGAATTGTCATCGATAAATGTAGGTGCGGAGTAAAGGCCTCCTACTAACAGTGCAACCACGGTGAACACGACTCCGTGTATCACCATAACTTTTAGATCTTTTACTTTAAAGAAATGAGGTACAAGATACAATACGGCAGGTATTATGAGCACTGCCATACATGTGAACAATTGATAATATCCTGTAATCAAAAGTGCGAAAGCTATTGCAAATCCTATTACAAGTCCGAGGATTTGCCTACTATCGAGCTCAATTTTCTTTTTTTCATCGCTCTTTTGATTTTGGTTCATTCCTAAAGCCATTGAGTCAGTAATGGATTCACTCATTAAAAAGTATCTAAGGGGCATCTTGTCAGTGCCAACCCTAATATAACCTTTGAACATCAAGGATTAATTAGGGAACGAGAGACAATTGGCAACAATAGAGGAACAGATTGCAGAGTTGGAAGAACAGATATCCAACACTAAGTACAACAAGGCGACAGAAGGTCACATAGGAAAGCTAAAGGCCAGGGTAGCAAAGCTTTCCGAAGAAGCAGAAAAAAGAAGATCTGCAAAAGGTAATACTAAAGGTTTCTATGTCAAAAAGGCAGGAGACTCAACAGTAGCCTTGATAGGATTCCCATCAGTCGGTAAATCAACTTTATTAAATCAGCTTACAGGCGCTAAATCTGAAGTAGGCGCATATCATTTTACCACTCTGGATATCGTTCCTGGAGTTCTCGTTCACAATCACGCAAAGATCCAGATACTAGACATGCCTGGTTTGATTAAGGACGCATCTCGCGGTAAAGGCCGTGGACGTGAAGTCATTGCAGCAGCCAGAGCTTCGGACATAATATTATTCGTTATCGATGTATTCAATCCAAACATCGATGTACTTTTCAACGAACTTTATGATTCAGGCATACGTCTTGATCAGAGAGCCCCTGATGTAGTTATTACTCAGTCGGGACAGGGCGGTGTTACCGTCAAGCCTACTCTTAAACTTACAAAGACGACAGTAGAAGTCATCAGGGAGATGACAATAGCATATGGTCATCTTAACGCGACTGTAGTTGTCCGTGAGGACATAAACGTTGAACAGATGCTTGACGTGCTTTCTGGCAACCGAGTTTATATAAAATCACTAATGGCCGTCAACAAGATTGATATGGCTATTCCTGGGCAGTTCGAGAAGGCCACAAAGGAACACAAGGATTTCCGTTTGATACCTGTTTCTGCAGTTACTGGATTTGGTATAGAAGATCTAAAGCAGGCTTTGTACGAGACGATAGATATGATACGTGTTTATCTAAAGCCACAGGGTCAAGATGCAGATATGGAAGTTCCTCTAATAGCAAAAAGAGGAAACAATGTAGGCGATGTTTGTGAACTTATCCACAGAGATTTTAGGAATCAATTCAGGTATGCTATGGTGTGGGGGACAAGTGCAAAGTTCCCTGGTCAGACTGTAGGATTAGAACATATCTTACACGACGAAGACGTCGTTTCTATAATTGTTAAACGCTGAATTATCAAACATTATTAAATGTAAGTTCATCTCTATTGAAACTATAATCTGTCCTATGGGCATGGTGTAAAAATGAACAACAAAACAAAAATCATGTTGATAGCAGTATTGGCTTTTTCCGCGATGGTGCTGGGCACCGCTGCGTATGAAGTCGATGATGCATATGCATTGGACGCTGATGAAGAGGCGCGTCTAGAGGCAAATAACGATATTCCTGAGTTGTGGCTATACATCTCAATGGGTGCTGTTGGAGTTTTGGCAATCTTAACACTAACGCTTTATCGTCGTAAGCACAAGTTCTAAGAACTGTATCAAACCCTTTTAGAAATTCCTTTTATTTCAGTGTTCTAAGCAACACGTTTATTATCATTTCCTGTATAGCGAAGCCTATGATTCAATGTCCCCGCGGAACCAGGGATTTTCTTCCGGATGAGATGGAAAGGCGTAGACACTATGAAGAAAAACTAAGGTCCGTGGCTCTTGGGTTTGGTTTCAGAGAAACACAGACTCCCATATTCGAGGATTCTGAACTCTTCGTACTTAGAAGTGGCCCAAATGTTTTGAACGAACTTTACGCATTCAAAGATAAGGGCGATAGAGAACTTGCTTTACGTCCTGAATTGACTGCTCCTGCTATACGCATGTTCGTTAACAGTATGAGCAACGAGCCTAAACCAATTAAGATATTTTATTTCGGACAGTGCTTCAGGTACGAAAGACCACAAAGTGGCAGGTACCGAGAGTTCTTCCAATTCGGAGCTGAACTTATCGGTTCCGCAACACCAGAGATAGATGCAGAGGCAATTGCTTTAGCTGCTTCTATGATCAAAAATCTTGGCTTAAAGGATTATAAGATCAGTATCGGTCATATCGGAGTCCTTAGGCAGAAACTTGCTGATGCTGGCGTACCCATTGAAAAGACTGCAGAAGTACTTCAGAAACTCGATAAGAAACTTTACGATGAAGCGCGTCCGATGATGGAAGGCATGAACGTTGTTCAAAGTGATATTGAGGATATTTTTGAAATCACTGGAACCGTCGGAGGAATTGAGGTACTAGACAAAGTGCCAGGGGAAGTTGGAGATTACCTTAGGACACTTATTTCTTTACTTTCTGCTATGGGTGTTGACGACGTAGCAATAGATCTCGGCGTCGTTAGAGGACTGGATTACTACACTGGAATGGTGTTTGAGGCTGAAGCACCTGTACTAGGGGCAGAAAAACAGATTTGTGGCGGAGGTTCGTATACTCTTTCCGAACTATTCGGAGGGGAAAAAGTATTCTCTACAGGTTTTGCAATTGGATTTGATAGAATTCTTTTAGCAATGCAGAAAGAAGGCATTGAATACACGTTAAAAGGAATAGATGCTTACGTAGTGCCAGTATCCGATGATGTTCGTATAAAATCTGTTGAGATAGCGACTATGCTTAGAAAATCTGGAGTGTCATGTGACATGGATATAATGGGCCGCAAGATGTCCAAAGCCATAAAATACGCATCATCCACTGGAGCGAAATTTGTAATAATCGTAGGAAAGAACGAATTAGAATCGGATTCCGTAACGGTACGGGATATGACTACAGGAGATCAAAAGATTGTTTTGATATCTGAACTAGTTAATGTAATTCAGGCATGATGTTTGTCAAGTTCGATATTAACAAGTTCGTCTGCACGGGGCATCATAAGTTCGTGACGTCTAACGTCTGTGAAACGCACTTTAGGAATCATTGAACAAAGTGCTTTAGCATCTCTATTAAGTTCTATTAATTCAGGAGCTTTCACTTTGTATTCTCCTTTCATCTGTCTGATAACTAATTGAGAATCCATGATGAATTCAACATCTTTTGCACAAAGTTCTATAGCTTTACGTATGCCAGCTATAAGTCCACGATATTCTGCGTAATTATTCGTTTGAATACCAATATATTCCGATTCTTCGTGTATTATATCGCCGTCATGAACGACAACGAGACCGTAAGCGGAAGGCCCAGGATTACCTCTGGAGCCTCCATCGGAAAAGATCTTCAACATTTATTCACCATTGGCTTGTTGGAACTGTCTACTTTTACGATCTTAGTCTCTATCAAGCCGTCAGCTAGTTCGTAACCCATGACGATGATGAGATCGCCCACATCACATAGGTGAGCCGCGGCACCGTTTATACATACCTCGCCGGAATCTTCTTTTCCGCGTATGGTGTAGGTTTCAAAACGATTTCCATTGGTGATGTTAGCTATGGTGACCTTTTCACCTTCCAGTATTCCTGCTAGGTCCAGTAGTTTACCGTCCACGGTTATACTCCCTTCGTAATCGAGACAAGTTTCGGTTACCGTGGCGCGGTGTATCTTACTGCGGAGCATCCAACGCATAAACACCATTCTGTTATACAGGTTAAAGAAACTTTCCCTTACGTTCTAATCTTATGTTATGAAAATAAGTTAACGCGTCTTCAGTAATACTTTTTTAATAATAAAGCATAAATATTAACATTCATCTGTAAATTTTGATATCATGGGTAGCTTTACCAATAAGATCTTAGTAGGTGCTGTAATTGCAGTATTCCTCTCATCGGCATTTTTGATTTTATTAGATTCTGACGAATCTTCGGCGGATACGCCGATAACTGTTACAGATTCTACTGGAGCAACTTTGACACTTGATGGACCAGCTAACAAAGTTGCAACACTTGGCTACGGGTTTACTCTTTCAGTTATTGAACTAGGCGGAAAAGACAAGATTGTAGCGTACGACCTGTATTCAAAAGATGTAGTAAATGAACACGGCATAGTTGGAGAGAATATAGGTTCGGCATACCCTACAGCTGCAAATATAGAGAATATAGAAGCATCAATGATTCAACTCTCTTCAAAGGGAAATTTTGACAAATCTACCGATGTAGTGATAATAAATAATTATTTTGGCACTTTAGCTGACGACGGAACCAAATCTAAACTAGAATCACATGGTTTCAAGGTTCTTTGTTTTGGAGCAAATACCTACGATGAGGTTGTAACTATTGTTGAAAGCATCGCCAAAGTAATTGGAAAAGAATCGTCGGATAACGCAATAAAAATGAACGCTGCTAGGGATAACGCCTACAACGCAGGAAAAGATATTGCAGATGGAGATAAAGTTACTGCAATGTATGTAAACGATTACAGCGGAACACTTAGAATATACAATTCGGGAATCGCTACAAGTATGATTGAACTGGCCGGAGGTAAAAATATAGGTTTCAATGGTAACACTTCTGTCAATTACTATTCTGCAGAGGCATCAACTATTCTACAATTGAATCCCGACGTGATTTTCCTTGATGGAAACCATCCACTCACGGCTAAAGGATTCCAGGATAATGTTCTTAGAACCAATGCGATCAAAGTAATAAAAATGGAGAAGGATTGGAACAATTACTGTCCATCGGCATCGGACGGCCTTCTAGTCGTATCGGCAGCAATGCTTGATGATTACGAAGACGATAATTTATCATGGGGCGGCATTTCATTCCCGCTTTCTGCAACAGGTCTCGTGGCCACAGTTTCAATAACACTTGCTGTATTACTGGGTCTGTTCGTTATGAGATTCGAGTGATTGACTATTAAACTTGGTAGTTATAGGCTAAAAACAATTTACTAATATCTATTTTAACAGGAGCCTTCAAAGGATATGGATAAAAAGGCAAAAGCCGCATTAATCATAATAGCATTGGCACTAGCTCTTTTTATTTTAGGTTATTTGGAGCTGAGCTGGGCTCCAATATGGTTGCTCTCACCACAAGAGGTTTGGGGCGGGTTGACTGGTCAGAACAGAGGACTTAGAACAATAGTCGTGGATATCAATGCTACGCGTATTGTAATGGGAATCTTCGTAGGAGGTGGATTAGCAGTGGCAGGTGCTGTTATGCAAGCCCTATTCAGAAATCCAATGGCCTCACCTTACATCCTGGGTCTTTCTTCAGGGGCTTCTTTGGGTGCGGCTATTGCTATGCTGTTCACAGTATCATTTCTACCGATTTTATTTACCGTTCCTCTTTTTGCCTTCGTAATATGCATGGGCACTATGTTTTTGGTATACGGATTAGCTCGAATAGGAAACGAGACTCATATGGAGACTCTTCTCCTTTCAGGTATCGCCGTTGGTGCGTTGTTGCAGGCCTTAGTGTCGTTATTGACGTATATGGCAGGGGACAAGCTTGCCGACATCGTGTTTTGGGGAATGGGGAGCCTTTCAGGTAATTCCTGGGGAGAGATTACTATCATGATACCTCTGATATTGATCGGGACTTTCGTCGCAATATATTTCTCTAAAGAATTGAACGCTATGATGATGGGTGACGCTCACGCCATGAATCTCGGTGTTAATGTAAGAAAAGTTAGGATTATTCTTTTGATATTCACTTCGATGTTAACTGCAGCGGCAGTTTGTTTTGTAGGGACGATTGGATTCGTAGGTCTGATTATCCCTCATATTATGCGCATAATCATAGGGCCCGATAATAGATACTTGATTCCTCTTTCCTTTGCGTTGGGCGGAGTATTCCTTGTTGGATGTGATTATCTTGCACACTTGTTTTCGCAATCTCTCGGAGTGTTGCCAATAGGTATAATCACTTCTCTTATTGGTGCGCCATACTTCATTTACCTTCTAAGAAGACGTAAGATGGAGGTTGGTTGGTAATGTTAAAAACAAAAAACCTCTATTACAGTTACAAAGAAAAGCCAGTATTGGAAGATATTAATTTTGACCTAGTGCCGGGAGAGATATTAGGTATACTGGGACCCAACGGCTGTGGTAAGACAACCCTTCTGGGGAATCTGAACAAGAACTTCAGTCCGAAGGGAGGATGCGTGATGATCAACGACACTGACCTCGAGGATCTCAAAAAGAAAGATATTGCCCGAGAGATTGCAGTGATACCTCAATCCAACGAGATAAAGTTCTCATTTACCGTTAGAGAGATAGTATCGATGGGAAGGATGCCATTTCAACAGTCCTTCCAAGGTGAATCTACTAACGATATTGAGATAATCGAAGACGCGATAGAAAAGACTGGTATATCGGACATGGCAAATCGTTACATTAACACAATGAGCGGAGGGGAACGCCAGAAGGTGATAATTGCCAGAGCAATGGCGCAAACCCCTAAGATACTTTTAATGGACGAACCGACACTGCATTTGGATATTAGCGCACAGTTCGACGTTCTAGATATGATACGCGCTCTTTCAAGGAATGAAGGTCTCACAGTGGTTATTGTATCTCATGACCTTCCCATGATCGCTCGCTACTGCGACAGAATAATACTGATTCATGATCACAAAATTCATTCGGTGGGAAAGACTGAGGATGTACTTACACCTGGAAATATGCGCACAGTATTCGGAGTAGATGCTGAGCTTTCAAAGGATTCCAAAAATGGTAGTACAACTGTGATATTGCATGGTTCTGCTAAATCTGAAAAATAATATTCAGTAAGAAATAATAGAACAAATGGCGCCCCGGCCGGAATTTGAATCCGAGTCGAAGCCTCGACAGGGCTTCATGATAGGCCACTACACTACCGGGGCGCATATCCTGATAATATGAGACACTATATAATGTTATCAGCTGTTTATGATTGATACTGCCAGACGGTAGATTGATAACTTTTAAGTCTTGCGGTGTTACATACATATTAAGGAGAATTCAAGATGCCAACACCTGTAGTTGCCGATTATATGATCAGAGACGTTCTAACTATTACGCCAAGTATGACGGTAGGACAGGTAAGAGATAAGATAATATCATCTAGCTTCCACGGTTTTCCGATAGCCGAGAATGGATACCTTTTGGGATTCATCACAGCAAAGGAACTTTTGAGGCATATTCATACTCCTGATGCAAAGATGCGCGAGGTCATGAGGCGGGGCACTCTTTGCGCAGTGCCGTCTATGGCTTTAGAAGACGCCATCAGGATACTGTTTAGGTACGGTCTTAGAAACCTTCCTGTAGTGGACGAGAACCGCAAGCTAGTTGGAATAATCTCTAACATAGACATAGTACGTTCCCAGATCGAGAAGGCCCGTCCAGGCAAAGTTATGAGCGTAAAGAAATTCCTCGAAGAACAGAACGATCTTAGGATGCGCATAGTGAATAAAGAGATCCCTGTAGATCAAATGCTTCCTTCTCAGAAGGAAGTGTATATGGACGAACTCGTTGGACGTCAGTTCGAAATTAAACGTGGATTAAACGAACCAATAATTGTGATTCAGAGACGCAACGGATATCTTATCGTCGATGGACACCACAGGATCATGGCTGCTAAGAAGCTCGGTCAGACTAGTTTCAAAGCAATAGTCTTGGAGCCGAACAAACTAGAAGTTAAGCTGGGTCTAGAGAAGACTGCCGAGAGATGGGGGCTCAAAACATTAGATGACGTAAAGATCATCGAAGGTTCCAAACATCCGCTTATGGAGGCAGCTACCATGTTGTTGCCAGATGAAGATGCTGCATCGATAAATCAGAGACTTATGGATAGTAACAATCAAAATAATTGAAAGCAATATTTAAAAAAAGTAAAAGGTTTAGTTGCTCAAGTTCAGAACTTTTCTTTAAGTTCACGAAGCTGTCTGAGCATGATCTTCTGTTCCACTGATGCTATGGACTTTTTAGTTGCGATCACAGTGTCAGGATTGAGGGATATCGAGTC
>DATESF010000030.1:0-4890 GCA_035271005.1 Candidatus Methanomethylophilaceae archaeon
TCCTTTGAGCTTAATATTGGATTCGAAATATCGGGAAAGTATCTTTACGGCTTGGCAGGAGCCCAGATATACGCTAACGCTACGTTTAACACTGGAGTAACGAACACTTTTGGCATCGTTGTGAGTCCAGAAAAGATCACAGTTACTTCTACTGAAGAGTTAGAATTACCGTTCCAGGAAGTTAAGGCAACAATAGGAGATGTAACAATAGAGATCAAAACTGAGCCTACTTTATCTATTGAGATAGAAAATGCAATGGGCGATACCATCGTAGAGGCTCTGGAAGCCCAATATAACAACGAAGATTATACTATCGAGATTGAGACTGGAGATCCCTTAAATCCAGTAGAAGTAATCGAGCTCACCCAAGAGGAATATGCTCAGATGCTTGATATCCTCAAGCAGCTAATGGCGGAGGCGTCACCATGAGCGAAACTATTACCCAAACTACATTTGGAACCGATCTCAAGACCGGGTCCTGGGGCAAGGGAATTCTTGCTGCTGTAGTAAGTCTGCTCTTCATAGTTGTGATACCATTGGTGTTGGTCACCTATCTTGAAAGTTATATTCAAGAATTTATTACATCTATGGGAGCAGATATGGATCTCGAAAGCATTTTCGATACCTTTGGAGAGACTATTAGAAATTTTGCCATATACGGTATTCCTATCGTAATACTGGCATTCTTTACTGGATTCTATGCCAAGGGTAACAAGGGAAAGTTGCTCTTCACTTTGATAACCTTAGTATACTCGATAATCTGGTTATTCTTTATATTCGAAGGCGGAGCAATGTCCATGTCCATGGATTTCTCATCAATGATGTCAGGCGGAGATATTTCCATTGGAAATGTAGATATTATGATCTCTTTCATGGGAATAATCCTAATAATGATTGGACTTATCCTGATTAATATGGTACGTGCCTATGCGACATATAGAAGTCGCAGAGAAAAGTACTTAAAGAAATATCAGGAGAAGTTAGAGAAACATGGGAATTAATATTGCTATCAGAGAAATAGAGTGCCCTAGTGCCCTATGCAGAGAAAAGAAGCTTAAGATTGTACGTGTCCTAGTGAAACACCCGGAGAACTTCGGAGATGCAGCAGAAGAATTCAGCACAGTATCGAAAGTAAAGGCTGAAGGCGTAATAGAAGAATGGGAACCTTTCTTGAAAAGGAACAAACTTAGCAAAGACACTGAAACTATCCACATGGAGCTTATGATCAACGAAGAGGACATATCCGCATTGGAACCTCTCGCAGAAAACTCTTATTCTGGATGGGTAGATTTGAACAAGCTTGACGCTTCTTCTCAAGAGAAAGCTATAGCTGACTCTTTACCGGAGAACCGTACGACCGAGTGGGAACTCGTCTCTTTCGACGATATGAAGGAAACATGCTCTATCTGTGAAGTCTCATGGGATAAGGGAAGAGGATGCATGGGTGCATTCGGACCAGATAACAGCCTTTTACCAGAAATAGCAGGAAGACATGGATGCACAATAACCGCATCCGTACCGGATAGCGTAGCATCAGGAAAGATATTTGCGCCGGAAGACGCAGTCCAACTTTTGAAAGAAATAGAGATCCTAAAAATAGCTTTGCCAGAAGAAGGCAAGATGATGGTACGCAGATACTCCGGTCCAGTGGACCGTATGGAAGCAGTAGCCAAGATCTCTATTAATGAAAAGTGCGGATTTTACTTCTTCTGAAGTTGCTCCATCGTCCAGATCATCTCTTTAGCTAGGATAGAGACGGCCTTAACGGCCGCTTTATCCGCAGAATATTGAGGTGGATTCAATGCTCTGAATACAGTATGAGGAGTGGAACCGCAGACAATCATTTGATTTCTTAACATAAAATTGACCATCTCAGAATAAGCGGATGATGCACCGTCATGTGCTGCTACAGCAATAGCCCCTCCAACTTTACGCTTTAGTCCCATGTCCCCTTTCTCAAGTGGCAGGCCAGCCCTTTCCATGAATATCTTCATGTGTCCTGTTACACTGCCATAATATGCAGGACTTGCAAAAATGATGCCGTCTGCATCTCTGAGTTTATCTACAATATCGTTTAGTTCATCGTCCTCAGCAATACATCTTCCGTCACCACGTATCTCACAGGACCTACAATCATTACAAGGAATGAAATTATAGGAAAAAAGTTGAATGTGTTCTGTCTCTATTCCCTCTTTGGAAAACTCATCGAGCATATCCATGACGATAAGCGAAGTGTTTCCTAACAGTCGCGGGCTGCCGTTTAAAGCGATGACCTTCATGAAATGAAAATATACGGTCACCGTATAATCTCTTTGTTATTTGAACAAAGAAATATTACGTTTCATTAATTTCTTCATACAACATATGTATCTAGATTGGACAAGTATTAAACAATCGATAAACGGTAGGGATTAACATGGCAAGGAATATGCTTGAAATCAAAAACCTTCATGCTGAAGCTGGCGGAAGGGAGATTTTAAAGGGTGTGGACCTCGTCGTGGAAGAAGGCGAGACTTGTATTCTCTTCGGACCTAACGGTTCCGGAAAATCAACATTGCTTTCTGCCATAATGGGATACAGCACCAACCATATCACGAAAGGGCAGATCATATTCAAAGGGAAAGACATAACTAAACTTCCCGTCGATGAACGTGCCAAGATGGGTATTGGGATGATGATGCAACGCCCTCCTAACGTTACCGGCGTAAAACTCGGAGACCTTATTATGACCGCAGCCAAAGAGGGATGCGCTGAAGAAGTATTATCCGAAGCTAGCGAATTCAGGATGAAAGAGTTCTTGGATCGAGATGTAAACGTCGGATTTTCTGGCGGAGAAATAAAAAGGTCTGAATTACTACAACTTACGGCTCAGAGCCCGGATCTTATTTTACTAGACGAACCAGAATCAGGAGTGGATTTACAGTCCATTGACCTAATAGGTAACAAAGTTCGTGATTTACTCTACGATAAAATAAACAGCAGAAGAAGCACCCCTAAAAGTGTATCTGCGTTAGTAATTACCCATACCGGGCAGATACTGGATTATATCGGAGCAGACAAAGCCTATGTAATGGGTGAAGGTAGAATACGCTGCTCAGGAAGACCTACCGACCTGTTAAAGGTCATTAAGATGAACGGATACGGAGACTGCGGTGTATGCAAAAAGATAGTGATACCAGAATAAGGGAAGCTTTAAAGAAAAAAGCAACCCACGGCAAAGATGTGGATCTCTCGAAATACAAAGAGGGCAGAAGCGATAGGCCGGTAATCGAAGACCTAGAAGGTTCCAAGAATATATTCAAAGACACTATGGAACGTGTTGGAATATCAACAGATGAAGATTCACGTTCAGGAACTATAATGTTCATAGACAATACTCTTGGACACTGTTCTACTAAAATACCTGAAGGCGTAGAAATTATGTCTACTAAACAGGCGATAAAAAAGTATGATTGGGTAAAAGATAATTTGTGGAAAGCCGTTAGCCCGGATCAAGATAAATTTACTGCACATACATATCTTGAGAATTCAGACGGATATTTTATTCGCGTGAAATCAGGATATAAAATCGATACTCCAATACAATCATGTATGATGATCGAATCCGCCAATGCTATCCAGAACGTACATAACATAATGTACATAGAGGACGGGGCTTCTGCCAGTGTCCTTACTGGATGTGCTACAGGCCCTAAGGCCAAAGATTCAGTACATGTAGGAATAACAGAGATGTTCATAGGAGACAACGCCTCCCTAACATATTCGATGATACACACCTGGGGAAAAGAGACCACGGTTAGGCCAAGAACTGCTATAAACGTAGGTGCAAACTCTCATTTCACCAATAATTACGTCATACTGGATGATGTGGGAACACTTCAGACTAATCCTATAGTCAATCTAAACGGTGAAGGTTCAACTGCAAGATTAAATTCTATGTGTATAGCACAAGTAGGATCTGACATAGATAACGGATCAATCGTCAATCTGAATGCTAAGGGAACCTCATCCGAGATAATCAGCAGAAGTATTACCATGGGCGGCAGAATGGTTGCCCGCGGACGCTTGGTAGGTAACGCAACAGGCATCAAGGCACATCTTGAATGTAAAAGCATAATTCTATCTGAAGGCGGAACTACTCTAGCCATTCCTGAACTTGAAGCTAATGTGGCTGATTTAGAGATGACTCACGAGGCAGCTGTTGGTAAAATAGCTAGAGATCAAATAGAATATTTGATGTCTCGCGGTCTATCAGAAGAAGAGGCCATCAGTATGATAGTCAAAGGATTCTTGTCCGGAGGTATCGAAGGACTACCTGCTGAACTAGAGGAAAAGATCAAAAAAGCCACAAGTATTGCTGACCTAGGCGATTGAATCAGAACAAGTCAACAGCATACTTGTCTACGGCACGGATGATATTTCCATCATTGTCACGGAATGATGTATAGACGCCAACAGGCCCTAGTTCAGGATCAACCATGAACACTACGCCCTCGTCTATAAGCCGTCTGTGAAGTGCATAAGGGTCATCTACGCCTATGTAGAACCCTGTATCGATACCGACGTCAGGTGACACTACCAGAAGAATTACGGCGCCTTCCCTTTTCAGCACTGCGTGGGAATCTTTTCGAACAATAACTTCCATGCCCAGAAGCTTGGTATAGAAACCGATACTAACAGATAAATCTCTAGTGGGTACCCGGACTGCCGTTATATTCTGAGGCAATCCTTCGTCGGTATATTCAAAATCTCCTCCGTGTGGATCTCCTATAGGCATAAATACGCATATATTTCAGCAGTTATATTCATTGTGATATGTCCCCGCACCGATAGACTATTAAGAAGATAGTGTGCTGACGAGATGATTTACATGGCAGTGATAAGTGCAGA
>DATESF010000031.1:0-6105 GCA_035271005.1 Candidatus Methanomethylophilaceae archaeon
AGGAATCCGTTCTTAAATTAAAGAACGAAAAGAATGCGATAATTCTCGCACACAACTATACGTTGCCGGAGGTACAGGATGCCGCCGATTATGTAGGTGATTCCCTGGGGCTTTCTCAAAAGGCATCTGAGACGGACGCAGACATCATTGTATTCTGCGGTGTAAGCTTCATGGGCGAAACAGCCAAGATACTCAATCCTGGTAAGAAAGTCCTTCTTCCAGATCCTAATGCAGGATGTTCGATGGCATCTATGTGCACTGCGGAACAGGTTATATCCCTAAGAAAAAAATATCCTGGGGCGGCAGTTCTTGCTTACGTTAACACAACGGCTGAGGTAAAGGCTGAGGCCGATTTATGTTGTACTTCATCAAATGCCATTAAAGCAGCGGCTTCTCTTGATGAGAAAGACATAATATTTGTGCCAGATATGAATTTAGCAGCTTATACGGCTAGTAAACTTCCTGATAAGAACATCATACCATTCCACGGTTATTGTTCCGCTCATCAAGGAATAACTACCTGGCACATCGAAGACCTCAAGATCCTGCATCCTAATGCTGACGTTGTTTCACATCCTGAGTGCACGCTGGAGGTTCTTGATTTATCAGATTATGTTGGTTCCACAGAAAAAATGCTGAACTATGTCATGGACTCTGATAAAGACGAATTCATAATAGGAACTGAGGTCGGAATGCTTCATAGATTGAAGAAATCACGCCCGGACGCCGAGTTCTATTTCCCTCCAAATGCAATATGTCAGACTATGAAAATGACTGATTTACGTTCGATATATAGATCTCTAGACAAGGAAAGCGTAGAGATTGTTCTCGATCCGAAGGTTGCAAAAAGAGCACGTATTCCAGTGGAGAGGATGCTGGCACTTAAGTGATATACGTTATATCATGCCGTGAAGTCAGTTTGTTAGTGCAACTTTTAGAATAACATTGGACTAAATGTAATTTTAATTGTTCATAAAAGGTTGCAGAGTAAGTAGTCTCATGTGCCTTCAGTGCATTTTCTTACGAAGAAGAGTTATTCAGGTTCTTCATTACGTAATTGAGGAAGGCCGGATGAAGATTATCTTATGCTGATTCGTGATGAGCCCTATGAGTGCTGACGGCCCCTCACTCATCAAATCTAGACATGCACATATATGAAATAAAGTCACTAAGCTTCATGCCGTTATTCCACCTCATTATGTAATTACCATTAGCTGATAGCTCTAATTCAGGAACTCGTCTTTTGATAAGTACACTTAATCCTCTAAGATTTTTTTTCGAAGGAATTGTAAATACTCTCCACGGATCGCCCCTAACTTTTTTCAAACGAAAAGCGTAAATTGGTATAAGATTAGACTTCTGGCACTCTTCTAACATTTGATTTGCTTGCTCGCCTAGTCGTTGATTACGACTAAAGTGTAAAGTATCTTCATTGGAGCTTTTAACTTCTATTGGAAAAGAAAAATCCCAACGTAGTGCTACTAAATCAACACCAAGGGATCCTGCTGCACGCACCACAAGGAATGGTTCTTCTAGCATTGAATTATATGCTTCGGTTTCACCTGGGTCGCAGGTTTTTACCATCTTAGCAATAAATTTGGGTTCTCCTGCAAGTAGGTACTTTAACTCCCTTTCGTAGACACTACCTGTAGCTGCCATAAGGTAAAATTACGTAAGTAGTTTATAACCTGGACGCTAAGAGGTAGCCGAAAGTACCGAAAGTGTCAGGGCGAAAGTCTTGACACGTCTCTGGGAAAGAGTATGGCTTCTCTTATGTTCGATAAATCAAGCATTTTCACAAGTAAACGTTCTGCACCTATACCCCATCCGCCGTGAGAAGGCATACCGTATCTGAAGGACTCTAAATAAAATTCAAAGTCGTTCGGATCAAGTCCTTTCTTCTCCATTCTTGCGGTAAGACGATCAATATTGTGTTCTCGCTGTCCACCAGAGGATATTTCCTGTCCTCTGTAATCCAAATCAAATGAGTACGAGTATGAAGTACCATCTTTTTCCATGATGTAGAACGGTTTAGCTTCTTCTGGATATTCACATATGAAGTAAAGTTCGAATCCTTTCTCGGCCATGTAATCTCCAACGATCTTCTCGCCTTCAGTACCTAAGTCGTCGCCGTCCTTGAGGTCGTGACCACTCTTGCGTACGATATCAAGACACTCTTCATAAGTAAGGCGTGGATAAGGAAGAGCTGGCACATTGATTTTCTTATCTAGAATTTTTAATTGCTCAGATCCTTTTTCATTCATTCCCTTAAGGATAAAATCAATTATTTTCTCCATCATGGACATTACGTCTTCTTGTGAGTCGATCCAAGACATTTCTCCATCATAGGAAATAAATTCAGTAACGTGACGGTTTGTGTTAGAGTTCTCTGCACGAAACGCAGGAGAGATTTCAAACACGCGGTCAAGACCAGAAGACATCATAATCTGTTTGTAAAGTTGTGGACTTTGTGCTAAATAAGCATCCTTGCCAAAATAATCAACCTTGAACATGGTTGCGCCTCCTTCTGCGCCAGAAGAGTTTATTTTTGGAGTAGTGATCTGCACAAATCCATTTTCATTACATGCGTCGACCATTAGGCCGAACATAATGGATTTCAATTCAAATATCGCTTTAATGTCTGGTTTACGTAGATCTAAGAATCTATGATTTAAGCGAGTATCCATTTCGACATTCACTTTATCGATTACGCCCATAGGAAGTGGCACTGCAGCTTCAGAAACTATCTTTGCAGATATTGGGATTATCTCTAGTCCCAAAGCAGTCTGATTACTTTCTTTAACTTCGCCAGTTATAGATACAGCTGATTCTCTTGAAATTGTGGTGAGCATTGTGAACAGCTCAGCATCTATCTTTTTCTTGGGCATCGTTATTTGAACAGTTCCAAATCTGTCTCTGAGGGTAAGAAAGGAGATGCCTCCTAGATTTCGTACATCCTGTGCCCAGCCGTTAACGGTCACCGTGCCGTCGCTGACTTTGATATTCTTAGTATTCCTTATGGAGGTCATTTGATCCAATGACTATATCGACTCATCATAAATAAGTTCAACGCGGTGAAAAAGGCCTTTACGAGAGTAAGATATTATAAATTGAATAGACTTACTCGATATAGTTCGAAATGGGTGTATCCATGTCAGAAGAAAAAATTACAGTATCAGTTATAAAAGCGGATGTCGGCTCGGTCGTAGGACACTCTAGGCCTCACCCCTCTATGCTTGACGCAGCAAAAGACGTATTAAAGGACGCTCAGAAACAAGGTATCCTCGAAGATTTCTATGTAACAAGAGTCGGCGACGATATCAATTTGTATATGACTCATTACAAAGGCGAGAATCACAAGGATGTTCACGGGGCGGCATGGGAATGCTTCCAGAGGGCAACTAAGATCGCTAAATCGATGAAGTTATATGCAGCAGGCCAAGACATTCTTACAGACGCGTTCTCTGGTAATGTTAAAGGTGCAGGACCAGGCTCCGCAGAGTTCTCCTTCGTAGAGAGAAGTTCAGAACCTCTGTTATTCTTTATGGCTGACAAGACCGAACCGTCAGCATACTCGCCTATACTTTCAAGAATATTCTTAGATCCCTTCACAACCACTGGTCTAGTTATCGATGCAAGAGCCAAGAAAGGATTCGACGTGACTATTCAGGATGTAATGGGCCACAAGAAAGTAGTAATGTCATCACCAGAAGAGACACTTTGTATTTTGAGCCTTCTCGGAGACACTTCAAGATATGCTATTAAAGGCATAGAATCAAGAGCAGGTCTCGGACCCGCTTGTGTTGTTTCTACAGACAAACTTAACCTCACTGCAGGAAAGTATGTCGGCAAGGACGATCCAGTTTGTATATGCCGTGCTCAGAGCGGACTTCCCTCTGTCGGCGAGTATCTTCAGCCCTTCATGAACCCAACAATAGTTGCTGGATGGATGAGAGGTTCCCACCACGGTGCATTCTTCCCATGTTCGCCTGAAGAATCCGATCCAGTTTATTTCGATGGTCCGCCTAGAATATGCTGTTTAGGATTCCAATTGAACAACGGAAAACTTCAGGGACTTGAACCTATGAACTCCAAGAATGGGGAACATATACCGATAGACTTCTTCAAGGGAGATACATGGAATCTAGCTAGAGAAGAATCCATCAAGGTATCCAGGCTTATGAGGAGCCAGGGACCCTTCATGCCGTCTATTCTCGGTCCTGAAGAGATGGAGTACACTTCCAGACCTGAGGTTCTAAAGACCCTTACTTCGAGGTTCGAGGACATTGAGTGATAGAAAATTTCATCGACCAGTAATCATAGTGAATTTCAAGGCATATAGTGAGGTCAACGGACCTGGTGCCTTGGAACTCGCTAAGATTTGTGAAAAGGTATCTGAAGAGGTCGGATTAACGGTGGGCATCTGCCCACCTACCGTAGATCTAGGATACGTTGCACGTAATGTATCGATACCTGTACTGGCACAGAACGTAGACCCACGTGCACCAGGCTCTGCTACTGGATGGATAACGCCTTCCATGGTAAAGAAATGCGGTGCCGTAGGTACGCTGATAAATCATACTGAGCACAAAATCAAAACTAACGACATTATAGAATGTATGGGGCTTTCCAAAGCTTCTGAACTTATTACGGTTATATGTTCTGACAATGACAAGGACGCAGCTCAGTTTGCGCAGATGCGCCCTGATTTCATAGCTATTGAACCTCCTGATTTGATCGGAGGAGACATATCAGTTACTACAGCAAATCCAAAGATAATAGAGAATACTGTTGAGGCCGTAAGAGAAGTAAACCGTACTGTAATGATACTTTGTGGAGCAGGAATCAAAACCGGTAAAGATGTTCACGCTGCACTTGATTTAGGTGCTGATGGTGTTCTTCTCGCTTCTGGTGTAGTAAGAGCAAAAGACCCTGAAGCAGTCGTAAGAGATCTCGTTAAAAAGATTTGATTTCCTCGTAAAGTATGCTAACTGCAGTCTGTCAGTTGATAAACTGGCACATGTAAAAGCATAGGATGAGGTTAGCGGCGATAATACTCGTAGCGGCACTTGTAGCGTTTCCTGTACTATTTGCAACAGATTGTACAGCTGAAGCTGAAAGTAGTATTCTGATATCCGAAGTACAGTCGAAAGGCACTGAAGGATTTTCGCTATACAATACTAAAAATTATGATGTAGATCTAAAAGGATATTATTTATCCGATGGGGAAGGCAAAGTATATTTTACTAAATCTATAACTCTGGCACATCGTTCCCATATTACAATATCATTTGATATTAATTCTAATCAAACATTTCTTAATCGTCCTGAAAATCCTAATTTAAATGTTTTTCAGGTTGGAACTAATGGGATTGTTGCAGAAAGTAGATTCAGACTTGCAGATGCAGGAGATGACCTGTATCTATACGACACAAAAAATAAACTTCTAGATTCTGTATGCTGGGGAAATAAAATTGCTGAGGGCTGGTACGGTGAATCTAACGACAAGCCTACAAATGATAGGTATTTGGTTCGATGTTCTTACGTTGATACCAACACGTCTGCCGATTGGAGGCTCACTCGTCCAGGAATGACAGATCTTGAATCTGGTACAATGTTTAATGCAGATATCATACCCTTCACATTTCCGGAATGCCATGGCATTGAGATATACAATGCGTTAGAATCCGCTGAGAATGAGGTATTGATATCGATATATCAGATTACTAGTAAGGAAACCATTTCGCTATTATGTTTACTGGCACATAAAGGAATAGACGTAACTGTTCTGTTAGAAGGCTCTCCCCTAGGGACTAGAGATTCAACTAATTTAGAAAGAACGTTGATGAAATCTCTTGTTGATTCTGGAGGTACGGTAAGATTAATCAATGATTCTAGATCGAAGGTTACAGAGGGAACAGGAAATCGATTTACTTATGTGCACACTAAATATGCGGTAATTGACGGCATGACTACGATAATAACGTCGGAGAACTGGACTGAATCTAATATGGGCCCCGGCGATGGCAACAGAGGATGGGGCGTCGTGATACACAGTGAAGGATACGCATCATACATGCGCAGTATATTCCTGAACGATTCAAG
>DATESF010000032.1:0-10532 GCA_035271005.1 Candidatus Methanomethylophilaceae archaeon
GAGAAACAAAGGGAAAGACGCTCAGTTAAACAACATATCCGCCGCTAGGGCTATCGCTGACTCCGTAAGGAGCAGTCTAGGACCTAGGGGAATGGACAAGATGCTCGTCGATTCGATGGGAGACGTTGTCATAACTAATGATGGTGTAACGATTCTAAAAGAAATGGACGTACAGCACCCCGCAGCAAAGATGCTTGTGGAAGTCGCAAAAGCTCAGGACGCTGAAGTCGGGGACGGAACTACAACCTCGGTTATCATCACTGGAGAACTTTTGAAGAAGGCCGTTGACTTGATAGAGTCCAACGTTCATCCGACCATTATCTCAGCAGGTTACAGACTTGCTAACGAAAAGGCACAGGAAATTCTTAGAGAGATAGCCAAAGAGGTCACCATCAACGATGAGAAGATACTCAGGAATATCGCCGAGATCGCAATGATCAGTAAACAGGTCAGCGGATCAAAAGAATTCTTTGCTGAACTCGTAGTCGATGCAGTCAAGACTGTAGCTGAGAAAGACAAGGACGGCAAGTATACCGTAGACTTATCTAACATTCAAACTGTCAAGAAAGCAGGCGCAAAAATGGAAGAATCCAAGCTGTACAAAGGTCTTATCATCGATAAAGAACCGGTTCAGCCCAGCATGCCTAAGATTGTAAAGAACGCAAAGATTGCTCTCGTAGACGCGGCATTTGAGGTCAAGAAGACCGAAGTAGAAGCAAAGATCCAGATCACAGAACCCAGCCAGTTGGCTCTGTTCGTGGCTGAAGAAGAGAACATGCTCAAGAAAATGGTCGCATCCGTTAAGGCATCAGGCGCTAACGTCGTCTTCTGCCAGAAGGGTATTGACGATATCGCACAGCATCTTTTCGCCAAAGAGGGCATCTATTTCTGCAGGCGTGTCAAGAAGAGTGACATGGACAGACTTGCAAGATCTACTGGTGCATCCGTAATCAACAAAGTCTCCGATATAGAAGCGGCTGACCTTGGTAACGCAGGCATGGTAGAGCTAAGAAAAATCGAAACCGAAGAGATGACCTTCATCACTGATGTCAAGGACCCGAAAACCGTGTCTGTCCTCGTAAGAGGAGGCACAAACCACGTCGCTGACGAGGTAGAAAGGTCCCTTGTCGATGCATGGTCTGCCGTTAAAGCAGCTGTTGAAGATGGTCTGATACAGTGTGGCGGAGGATCCAAAGAGATGGAAGTTGCAATGCGCCTTAGGGACCACGCAGCAACCATCGGTGGAAGGGCTCAGATAGCTCTTGAAGCCTATGCATCCGCAATGGAGATTATTCCTTCAACCCTTGCTGAGAACGCAGGTCTCGACCCAATCGATATGATTATCGAGATGAGGAAACAGCACAAGGGCGGTATGATCACAGCGGGAATCAATCCATTTACCGGTAAAGTTGAAGACATGTTCAAACTCAACGTAGTCGAACCCTACAGGGTGGGCAAACAGGCTTTGAACGCAGCAACTGACACGGCGGTAATGATCCTCAGGATCGACGATGTAATAGCATCGTCCTCCAGCGGAGGCCCGGGCCCTGCCGATATGCCAGACATGGACTTCGAATAAGCAGCAATAAAAACCGGGGGCGCAAGCCCCCGTTCAATATTTTAATCACTCGAGGTGATAGTACATGACTGAAAAGTCTAAAGGAAAGCACGAGCCAAATAAAAAAAGAAAATCTGAAGCGGAAGATGTACCAGAAATGGAACCCGTAAAGGATGAACTAAAAGAGGCACAAGAACTTGCTATTCATTATCTCGATGCGGCTATGAGAACTCAAGCGGATTTCGATAACTACCGCAAAAGGTCCACTAAGGAAATGGAAGAGTTCAAAAAATATGCCGTCAACGATTTGATAGCAGAGATATTGGAGTCAGTAGACGATCTTGATAGAGCATTAGCTATCAACAAAGAAGATAACGAGTTTATCCGCGGTATACGAGGCGTACGTCAGAATCTTATGAAGATGCTGGTGGCACGTGGTGTCATTGAGATTCCAACGGATTGTAAATTCAACCCAGAATATCACGAGGCGCTTAGCGCAGTCGAGGGTGAAGAGGACGGGAACATCGCTGAAGTGTATCAGAAAGGATACATGTGTGGCGGCCGGGTCTTAAGGTATTCAAAAGTTAAAGTCACAAAGGCCTCCGATAAGGAGTGTCAAACAGCCGGAGAGTCGGCAAAATAAAATAGAGAGGTATGAAAAATATGTCAAGAATAATAGGAATCGATTTAGGAACCAGTAACTCAGCAGCTTCGGCCATGGAAGGCGGAAGGCCTGTAATAATACCCAGTGCAGAGGGTACAAGTGTCGGAGGAAAATCTTTCCCGTCATATGTAGCATTCACCAAAGAAGGTGAACTATTAGTCGGAGAACCTGCAAGAAGACAGGCAGTTACGAATCCAGAAGGCACTATAAAGAATGTAAAGAGAAAGATGGGATCTGATGAGAAGCTCACAATATTCGGAAAGGAATACACTCCTCAACAGATCTCTGCATTCATTCTTCAAAAAATAAAGAGAGATGCTGAGGCATTCCTTGGAGAAAAAATTGGAAAAGCAGTCATAACTGTACCCGCTTACTTTGACGACAATCAGAGACAGGCTACTAAGGACGCAGGAGCTATAGCTGGATTAGAAGTAGTTCGTATGATAAACGAGCCTACTTCTGCTGCTTTGGCTTTCGGACTTGATAAGAGTGGCACCGAACAGAAGATTATGGTCTTCGATTTCGGTGGCGGTACTCTTGATGTTACAATTATGGATCTGAGCGACGGTGTGTTTGAAGTGTTATCCACTAAAGGAGACACTAAACTCGGAGGCTCAGATATGGACGAGGTCATTACAAAATTCGTGACTGATGAGTTCAAGAAACAAACTGGAGTAGATCTTACAACGGACAAAATGGCGTTCTGGAGAGTTAGAGAAGCTTGTGAAAAGGCGAAAATCGAACTTTCTACTACCATGCAGACTGAAGTAAATCTACCCTTCATAGCATCTGATGCAACTGGCCCAAAGCATCTTGTTCAGACGCTTACTCGCGCTAAACTGGAAGAGCTTGTTGAACCAATCATCTCTAGATGTAAAGCCAGCATCGAAGGTGCAGTAACTGACGCTAAGCTGAAAATGGACAAGATTGACAAGATCATCATGGTCGGTGGTCCGACAAGGATGCCCGCAGTACAGAACTACGTTGAGAACATCGTTGGACCAAAGATTCAGCGTGGAATAGACCCAATGGAATGTGTTTCCATGGGTGCTGCGATTCAAGGTGCCGTTCTTTCAGGAGACGTCAAGGACGTTCTTCTACTGGATGTTACACCTTTGACTCTTGGTATCGAAACCCTTGGAGGAGTTGCTACACCTCTTATTGAGAGGAATACAACAATTCCTACGAAGAAGTCACAGACATTCTCTACCGCAGCTGATAATCAGCCATCTGTGGAGATAAACGTTGTACAGGGTGAGAGGAAGATGGCCACGGACAATACGTCCCTTGGACGCTTCATACTCGACGGTATACCGCCTGCACCTCGTGGTGTTCCCCAAGTGGAAGTAACTTTTGATATTGACGCTAACGGTATCGTAACCGTTACAGCAAAAGACAAAGGTACCGGCAAAGTCCAGAAGATCACAATCGCATCTTCCAGTAAGCTAAGCGATGAAGAGATCGAACAGATGGTAAAAGACGCTGAGAAGTTTGCAGACGCTGACAAGAAGAGAGTGGAGCTCATCGAGGCCCACAATCAGGCTGAATCATCTATACACTCGGTTCGCAAGTCCCTTGAAGATCTTGGAGACAAAGTTTCACAGGATGAACGCTCCTCCATTGAGTCGGCTATTACTGATTTAGAGACGGCGAACAAGTCTGACGTAGTTGAAGATATTAAGAAAAATATCGACAATCTTATGAAGGCGATGGAGCCGATTTCTAAGAGAATCTATCAAGAAGCATCTCAGGAAGAACAGGCCGCTGGTGGACAAAAAGCCAACGAGAACCCGGATGATGATGTTGTCGACGCCGATTACAAAATTGTCGACGATGATGAAGAAGAAAAGAACTGAGTTGTGATCATCGAATGGGAAAAGACTACTATGAGACTCTCGGGCTAGGCAAAGAGGCCTCGCCCGAAGAGATAAAAAGTGCATACCGCAAACTCGCCAAGAAATATCATCCAGACGTGTCTGAGGAGACCAAAGAGGTAGCCGAGGCCAAGTTCAAGGAAGTTTCAGAAGCGTACGAGGTCCTATCGGACCCTGAAAAGAAAGAGACCTACGACAGGTATGGTAGCGACGCTATCAACAGTCAGTTCTCTGGAGGCGGTTTCTCATGGGATGACTTTACCCGAGCAGATGACATCAGCGACATCTTCGGAGATATCTTCGGAAGTTTCGGAGGCTTCGGAGGTAGATCAAATTCCAAAAACAGGGGGCCCCGTCAGGGGAACTCCCTGCGTATGGACATAGAAATAACCCTTTTAGAAGCTTTAAAAGGATTAAAGAAAAAAGTAGACGTTCCGCATACCGTCAAATGTAAACCTTGTGAAGGAACAGGTGCAAAGGACGGAAAAACTACGACCTGTACGGAATGTAAAGGCAGCGGGCAAGTACGCAGCGTTCGTCAGACCATGTTCGGAAATATGGTTTCCGTTGCGGATTGTCCAAAATGTCGTGGCAGAGGGAAATCCTCAGATGAAAAATGTCCGACCTGCCGTGGCTCCGGATACAATCAAGAGACTACGAAAGTAGAGGTCAATATCTCTAAGGGAGTGGACGATGGTTCCACATTAACACTTAGAGGAATGGGTGACGCAAGTCCAGAAGGAGGTAAGGCAGGAGATCTTTATGTTATAATACACGTAAAGAAGGATGATACTTTCGACCGTGACGGCGCGAACCTTTGGACTGGAATAACTACTACGTATCCTAGGCTTGTTCTAGGAGGCAACGAAGAAATACGTACGTTAGAGGGCGAGAAAGCTATATTGAACATTCCTAAGGGAACTCAGGTGGGTTCCGTTCTAAGATTAAGTGGTAAAGGAATGCCTCGTTCTTTAGACTCCACGTCAAGAGGGGATCTCTTCGTCCGAGTAAAGATATCTGTTCCGAAAAAGGTATCCAAAGAAGATGCTGAGCTACTAAAGAAATTAGACGAAAAAGCTGGTTCTAAAAAGACTAAGCAATCTCTAAGAGACAAATTAGACGGTGTCTTTTGATAAAGGGGAATGGCGCCGAGGAAGAGATTCGAACTCTCGAGGCCTTGCGACCAGCGGTTTTCGAGACCGCCACCTTACCGGACTAGATTACCTCGGCTCAGCGAGACAACCTCATCCGTATATTTTTAAATTTCCTATTTTTATCACGTCTTAACCGCCCATTCTAAATAAAGCATAACATAATTACAGAATAAGAAATGCCATGTCGAAAAATATTACTCAACAGATAATTAGTGCAAAATCAGCTGCCATAAAGCTTTCTGCTATGGATACGCAGATCAAAAATAAAGCGCTTAAAGCAATGGCGGATGCGCTTGACAATAATCGGAAAGAGATTTTAAAGGCTAACGCGAAGGACATGGCCGCGGCTTCGGAACTGGTTAAAGTTGGTAAACTAAGCAATTCAGTAATGGACCGACTCAAAGTAGACGACAACAAGATATCCGGTATGATTGCTGGAATACTAAGTGTCAAATCTCTAGAAGACCCAGTTGGTGAAACATTATCTGCTGTTGAATTAGATGATGATCTGGCACTTTACCAAGTCAGCTGTCCTATCGGACTATTGGGAGTGATATTCGAATCCCGTCCTGACGTAGTTCCCCAGATAATGGCGCTTTGTCTTAAGAGTGGTAACGCAGTAGCATTCAAAGGAGGCTCAGAGGCCGCTGAATCTAATCGAGCGTTATTCTTCATACTAACAGACGCAATAGCATCAGCAGGCGTTCCTAGGGATGCTTTCGTTCTTATGGAGTCTCATGAGGACATCAGTAATATTCTTGGAATGGACGAATACATAGATTTACTCATACCAAGAGGATCTAACACCTTCGTAAAATATATTAAAGAAAATACAAATATTCCTGTACTGGGTCATGAAGCTGGTATATGCACAATATACGTTGATGAGTCTGCAGATCTAGATAAGGCGTATTCTGTTGTACTAGATTCAAAAATTCAATACCCTGCAGCATGTAATGCCGTTGAAAATCTATTGGTCCACGAGTCGGTAGCAGAAAAGTTCCTTCCAAAAATGTGCCAGATACTCAAAGATAACCACGTAGAGATACGTGCAGATAACAAAGTCTCTGCAATAAAAGGCGTTAAAGGAACAATTCCTGCTACAGAAGAAGATTGGTCTACAGAATACGGAGAGCCAATCATTTCCATAAAGATTGTACATTCCATAGAGGAAGCTACAGAGTTTATTGAAAAATACGGTTCACGACATACAGAAGCGATAATCACTGAAAACAGTGCCAGCATGTCATATTTTGTAAAAATGATAGACTCCGCAGACGTGTTAATTAACGCATCTACAAGATTTGCAGATGGATACAGATTTGGTAAAGGTGCCGAGGTCGGAATAAGTACCAGTAAGATACATGCCAGAGGACCCGTAGGTATGGAAGGCTTAATGATTTACAAGTACGTCCTTATTGGTAAGGGTCAGGAAGTTAAGGACTATGCTGACGGCAGCAAGAAGTTTAAACATACACGTTTAGAAAGGAAGTGTCCGCTTTGAGTGAAAGAAAAGATCTTTTAGGTGAAGTAAAACGTTTAGTAGTCAAGGTAGGAACATCCTCCATCACTAGAAATTCTCCTGAAGAATCAATAGAATTTTTGGAAAGTATTGCGTATCAAGTAAAGACGCTAAGGGATTTCGGTATCGAGGTCATGATTGTGTCCTCTGGAGCGATCGGTATTGGACTGAGTATAATGAACATCGACGCTCATCCCAAAGACATACCCACAAGGCAGGCTGCAGCATCTATCGGACAGTCTATGTTAATGCACAGATGGAATACAGCTTTCGAAAAATATGGGCTGATTGGTGCACAGATTCTATTGACAATGGACGCTTATTCAATAAGAGAAACTGCCAATAATCTTAACAATACTACTGAAACGCTCCTTGCGAACGGAGCTATACCCATTTTTAATGAGAATGATGCTATCTGCACAAAAGAGATAGATGCAGTTTTTGGTGACAACGATAGCCTATCGGCCGTAATAGCCAGCAATACAGAATCAGACCTTCTTATAATTCTCTCGGACGTCAATGGCCTTTACAATTTGAATCCGAAGATTCACAAAGATGCAAAAATAATTCACACGGTGAAGAACGTGGATGATGTAGAGCATATGGCCGGTGATCCTACTACTCGCGTGGGTGTCGGCGGTATGAAAACAAAGCTAGAGGCTGCACGCATCTGTGCGGACGCAGGCTGTAAAATGATAATTGCTTCTGGATTCGAGGCTAACACAATAATTGACGCTACGTCCGGAATGGACGTAGGAACTATATTCGTCTCAGACAACGAGATACCAAAAAAGAAACGATGGCTCAAGGTAGCCAATCCTAACGGGGCGATAATCGTTGATAAGGGCGCAGCAAGAGCTCTAAGAAGACACAGATCTCTTTTACCCGTAGGAATAACTGAAGTATCTGGCACATTTGATGCCGGGGATCTTATCGCCATAGTAATCGACGGCGAAGAGATTGCTCATGGAATGTCTAATTACAGTTCAGAAGACATTCACGCTATGATAGGACTGAGAACTCCTGAGGCTGACAAAATTATGGGTAAAGATCGTCACACTGACGTTATAAACAGAGAAAATATGGTTCTTCTATAATCATTCTTTTACATCTGGGTCTGTATCTAATTCTGTACGTTCACCCCAAAGCGTGATCCCGGAGGTATCGTGAGTTATACGACTTTTATTGAAAATAGGTTCTTTACCTGCCGACCTTTGACGATTGTAATCTTTTAGAGCTTCGCTAACATATTTGCTCAATAGCAGTATCGCAACCATGTTGCTTATTCCTAATACCGCCATCAAAATATCTGATATGCTCCAGATTAGTTTGGCTGGTGCCAGACTCGATATAAATACAGAAAATATTATGGCGATTTTCATCAATAAAGAATAAATCGGTCTTTCGCTAATGAATTTTAAGTTGGCTTCGCACAGAGAATAAGAACTTATGATACTAGCTAAAACAAAAAGAAGAATGAATATTGAAAGAATGGCAGGAGCGTAGGAACCCAGCGGGCCAGTGCTTAAAGATTCTGCAACGAGCGGTACGCCATCGACTATATGCCCGAAGGATGCAAGCCCTGTACTTGTCAATATTATGAACGCCGTACCTGTGCAGATTACTGTATCTAATATTACTCCGAATGATTGAATTAGGCCCTGTTCCACAGGATGGTTAACATCTGCGGCTGAAGACACGTTCGGAACAGAACCAATTCCCGCTCCATTTGAGAATACACTTCGTTTGAGTCCCCACATAAGTGCTGCACCTAATGTTCCTCCAAGGAAACTATCCAAGCCGAATGCACCTTGGACTATCATGATTATTGCGTCGTCAATCAATCTCCAGTTGAATATGACTGTAATAATAACTACGATAAACCAAACTGCAGCCGTTATAGGGACGATCTTTGCAGATGCTTTAGCGACACCTTTGATGCCCTTGAACATTATTAGGCCGGTTGTTGTAGCAAGAATAATCGCAAATAATATATCGTTGCCCTCAAAGTCAAAAGCGGTAACGAAGGAGCTAGTGGCGCTAGAGGACTGTATGCCGATGAAACCTATTGCGTAAGTTAAGATCAGAAGGAGTGCTATGAACATTGCAAATTTAGGGTTTTTAAGACCATTTCTAATGTAATATGCGGGACCGCCATGAAAAAGTCCGTCGGATTTTTTTTCTTTGAAAATTTGTCCCAATGTACATTCTACGAAACAACTAGCTGAACCAATAATTGCAAAGACCCAGATCCAAAATACTGCTCCCGCCCCACCTAAGATAATCGCCATAGCAACACCAGCTATGTTACCAATACCAATACGGGCACCAACACCTACCCAGAAAGCTTCTGAAGAGGATACAGTTTTTTCATTAGTCTTCTTGCCGCCAAAAAATACTAATTTGACCGATTCAACAAAATGCGTTATTTGTATCCCTTTAAGTTTATAGGATAGAAATAGACCTATGCCGATTATTAGAACAAGTCCCAGATACCAAATATACGTATCAACAAGATTGACTATTTCGTTCAATAATTCAGATAATGCCATTGTATCCTTCGATGGCCTATCTCCTTTATTCTAAGTTTAAGGACCAAGGCCGATGATTGAATAGAAACCCGTCACAATATGTAATTACTTCCTTTAACTCGGATTTGATATTTATTCAACAATTTATTTGTCTTTACGGTCCTTTGATAATCATGTTTTTGTAAAAAGTGTTAGTATTCCATACAATAGAGTTTTTCGAGGTAACGCCCAGTTCAAACGATTAGATCCTTTGAGTGCATGCTTTCATTGCAGATACTATGGGTGACAACGTGGAAGATACAGATAGTAAACATAATCTTTACATCAATAGTATAAAAAAATAAAATTGTGAGGACAAAGCCGTACAGTGACAGGATTTTTTCGAACTACTCGAAAGACAGAACGGCCATCCACATTTCCCATAACGGTACTAGGGACAACTCACTATCACGCCATGATACGACATTTATACATTATCTTTAAGGGTATAAATACCGTTTGTACCACTTTGTAATCGTTACTATCAGGACATTATCCTCATTCGAAAATCTAATTTATTTATCAATTAAAAGTATATTTTGATAAAAACAACGCAACGAAGTTGTGATATGATATCATTCAACTAACGATATAATTCTAAGAGTTGGTTAAAAGCTGGTGGGCCCGGCCGGATTCGAACCGGCGACCTCCGCAATGTCAATGCGACGTCATAACCAACTAGACCACGAGCCCAGCATGGTCTTGATACAATCAAAGTAATTATATCTTTTCCCATGAAAAACAATAGCCAGATATCCCCATATGGGTTCTGGCACATGCTCTCGACAAGCTTTAATCATGGAAAGTTTCTGCCTGTCGTATGGCAGACATCAAATTGTTCACCAAGGACGATTGCACCAAATGTGATTATGTAAAGGAAAGACTTCCAAAAGGCATGGACGTAGAAATCCTGAACGTTGACACTGTTGATGGTTTAGCAGAAGGAGCGTATTACGGCATACTGGACAAAGGATTTCCTGTACTGGTATTGGATGATGAATATGCCGCAGAAGGTTCAATTAATATTCTAGAAAAGATAAAGGAGATCTCTGGCAGCAAATGATAACATTAGGCATTGAAAGTACCGCACACACTCTAGGTGTAGGAATCACAGATTCTAATGACGAACGCATTGTTTTAGCGAATGTTATCGATATGTACAGACCCATTCAAGGGGGTTTACATCCTAG
>DATESF010000033.1:0-8862 GCA_035271005.1 Candidatus Methanomethylophilaceae archaeon
AATTCATTTGCGTACTCCTATGACACACGTACTCTTTGCTGCATGTGTGTTCTTACCCTTTGCTAGCTGGGGCGCTACAGCATCGGCGTTGTTCCAATCTTTGACCATGGGAACAAAATCTCTTACGTGTACTCTAATCAGAAACATTATGCAGATCCCGGTATGTGTGATACTATTCACAATGTCTGGAAGTCTTGATTCTATATGGATCGGAGTCGTTATCGGACAGATAGTCGGTTCCGTAGTGGCTGGCGTATGGGGTGAGAGCGTATTGAGGTACTTTACGAAGAACATCGATCAGTATAAGATAATCAAAGAGTCTTCAGATTAAGACGTTTTGTTCACATTTTTATATATGGCATGTCATTGTAAGGACATTATCATGTCAAAAGTCTGCATAAACATCGCCTGGCCATATGCCAATGGAAAAATACATCTTGGTCACGTAGCTGGGTCACTTTTACCGCCCGATATCTTCAGTAGATATAATCGTCTTTTAGGAAATGAAGTACTAGTAGTGGGTGGTTCTGATCAACATGGAACTCCTATAACCGTAACCGCTGAAAAGGAGAAGACCACACCTCAAGCCGTAGCTGAAAAATATCACGAGATAAACAAGAAAGCTATCGAAGACTTAAGCATAGAATATTCACTTTTCAATAAAACTTACTGTAAGACACACTATGACGTTGTTCAAAAGATGTTTTTACAGCTTTTAGATAACGGATTTCTTTACACTAAACAAACCGATCAGTATTATTGTGAGCCCTGCGGACGATTTTTACCGGACCGGTACGTAGAGGGAATATGTCCTGTTTGTTCAGTCAGTGATGTAAGAAGCGATCAGTGTGATAGCTGTGGCACTACATTTGAAACTGGGGAACTTAAGGAACCTCATTGCATTCAGTGTGGAAACGTTCCTGAAGTTAGGAACACCGAGCATTATTTCTTGAAACTTAGTGCTTTCAGAGATAGACTTTTAGATTTTATGTCTGATAAAGTCTATTGGCGTTCAAACGTCAAGACATTTACAACCAACTGGTTAACTGAGGGTCTTCACGATAGAGCGATTACTAGAGACATGTCCTGGGGAGTGCCAGTTCCAGTGGAAGGATGGGACGATAAAGTCATTTACGTCTGGTTCGACGCAGTTATCGGATATCTTAGCGCATCTATTGAATATTCAAATATGATCGGTAAGCCCGATTATTGGAAAGATTATTGGATGGACCCAGAGGTAAAACATTACTACTTTATTGGAAAGGATAACATTCCATTCCATTCCATTATTTGGCCTGCTATGTTGATGGGCGTAGGAGAACTCAATCTTCCATACGATATACCAGCGAACGAGTACTTGATGTTCGGCGGAGGGAAACTTTCAAAGAGCCGTGGTGGAGCGATAGACGTTCCATCAGTCTTAAAAAATTATGATGCTGACTTGATCAGATATTATCTTTCAATGAATATGCCAGACACTCACGATTCTGATTTTTCATGGGAGGATTTTAGAATTAAGATCAACAATGAATTAGTATCTGATTTAGGTAATTTCTATCACAGATGCTTAAGTTTCACTCACAAGAATTTTGGAAAAATACCAGAAGCAGCATCTGATTTGGAATCTGCAGACGTTTTAGAAAGCATATCTTCCTATTACAGCGAGTATCAATCATACCTTTCTAAATGCGACTTCAAGAAGGCATTGAAGGTTGTCATGAGTCTGGCTCATTACGCAAATAAATTTTTCAATGACTCTAAGCCTTGGGCCCTCGTAAAGAGTGATAAAGAGGCTTGTGGCAGAGTAATGAACACCAATCTTCGTATCGTCAAGGCCTTGGCAATAATGGCTTGGCCATTTATGCCAAAATCATCTGAAAAGATATGGGAATATTTAGGAATTGAAGAAACAGTTGAGGAATGCGGATACAAAGGTTTGATCACTCCCCTTACCGTTGGAACTGTTTTTGAAGAGCCTATGCCAGTGTACAAAAAGGTAGAGTTCGAAGAAGAGAAAAAGATTGTCGTTGAACCAGAGCCTGAACAAAAAGGTCCATTCGTTGATTTTAGAAAACTGGATCTTAAAGCAGGCACTATCGTAAACGTACAGGATCACCCGGACGCGGACAAGCTCTACCTTATGAACGTAGACGTCGGTGAAGAGTTGCCAAGACAGATCGTTGCCGGACTGAAGGCATTCTATTCAAAAGATGATCTGATCGACCGTAAGGTGATTGTTGTGACGAATCTTAAACCAGCCAAACTAAGGGGAATACTGTCCTCTGGAATGCTTTTAGCAGCTGACGATGAAGATCTAGGTGGAACTACGGTACTTCTTTTGACTCCCTCAGTAGAAGTCCCCAATGGAACTAAGTTCTCGTCTGGCATGGAATCTTCGACTTCACGTATAGATTACAAAGACTTCCTTAAAGTGACTATGAAAGTCTCTGCAATGAAGGATGGAATGTTTGTACACGGTTCAAGAAAAATCGTAACAAAAGAAAATTATCCTTCTAAAGTTGTTGCTGTAATTGATGAAAATGAGACTGTATTATTAAGCGATGGTAATGGTAGTATAGCTACTGTAGATCGTGACATTATGGATGGTGCTGGAGTAAGATGAAAGCCGACTTACACATTCATACAACTTTTTCTAACGATGGACGTATTGATCCTTACGAAGCCGTAGACTTAGCATTAGAGCGTGGTTTAGGATGTATAGCTTTTGCAGATCACAATAGTTTTGAAGCATACGATTTGATTAAGGATGATGGTAGAGTAATCGTTGTGCCAGCGGAAGAAGTATCCTCTACTGAAGGGCACATACTTGCTTACGGTATCGATTCATTTATTCCAAGTAGACTTTCTATTATTGATACTATCGATGCGATACATGATGCAGGGGGTTACGCCTTTGCCGCTCATCCATATAGATGGTGGTCAGGACTTGGCGAAAAGTTAACTTTATCAAATCCTTTTGACGGTATCGAGGCAGCAAACGCAAGATCTTATCTTAAAGATAATCGTAACGCTGCAGCCTTGGCGAAAAGGATGGGGTGTCCAGTATCTGCTGGTTCTGATGCTCATACTCCTGAAGGTCTAGGATCTGGATATCTTACGTTATCCGATGATCTAAAATCATGGGAAGAAGTCGTCGCTGAGATGATGTCTTCTCCACAAAAAGCTACAAGTTCTTTCCGTCACTTGAAAAGTACTGTTCTTTACGGTTACAACTCAATACGTCTCTGGACATCCAGAGGATTTAAAAGAATGTGATCCGGCGGTTTGACCCGCCGGTTTTAAGGTTTATCTCATCAATCCGACTGATTTCAGTTCGGCGGCAATCTTTTCGACTGCACGATCTACGTCCGGGGGCACCTTTGCACCTGTGCAGACCATCTTACCGCTACTGAACAGAAGCACGACGACCTTAGGGTCATCAAGTCTGTAAACAAGTCCGGGGAATTGCTCAGGTTCGTATTCGACCTTCTCGAGGCCCAGTGTAATAGCTACCGTGTTTAGGTTAACCTCTTGTCCGAGATCCGCCGAGGCGACTATGTTCTGAACTTCGATCTTAGGTGTTATCGTGATTTCGATACCAGCTTTTTCAAGGTCCTTAGAAACAATGGTGACTGCTCTTACGACGTCATCATAGTTTTTTGCACCAGTACAAACGATCTTTCCACTTCTGAAAAGCAAAGTCGCTGTTTTGGGGTCCTTAAGCCTGTATACGAGTCCTGGGAATCTTTTCGGATTATATTCCGCACCTTCTAGAGACTCTAAAATTACATTCAGATCGAGTTCTCTTCCGAGGTAGCTCGATGCTACGACATTCTCAATTTTCATGTTATACCTTATATAGTCTATATAAAGGATATTTATATAGATTGTGTTTTGACAAAATTAAAAAAAATGTATAAATTGGGGTCGGGAGGGAGATTCGAACTCCCGTATGCGGATCTGCAGTCCGCCACATAGCCGCTGTGTTATCCCGACAGCCAGATGACTTTATTGACTGAACGTATTAAATCATTTCGTACCAAATGTATTATAATGTTTATGATTCTAATCATAATATAATATTCATGCACTGTAAAGATATTTCTATTATGGCGGCCGATTTCCCTCTTACCGAAGACGGGATCCGCAATGGACTGGTAGGGCACAGGGCATATCTGAGGGCTAAATACACAGTAATGTCAAAGGATGGCCAGTACGCCGTCGCCAGACAACACTTATCCGATGGAACAGGCTTGTTCCGGACTGTTGAATCTGTTGACATAATCTCACTTCCCAAAGATACGATTTTTATTGATATGCCTGAAGCAGATGTTCTTAACGTTCCTGGTAAAGCATTAATTCAAAAAGAGTATCCTGGAAAGACTATAATCGTACAGGGAATGTTCTCTCACGTAACCTTTGTTCATGATATTAAATGGAAGACTCTTAGAATCGTCGATAACGTACCGCCACACCCATCTAAGACGGAAATATTAGTTAAGAAGGCTTTAGAGTCAGGATATATCGATCATCCCATAGTCACTGAGACTGTTATAATAGATATACAGGACATGATATCCGAGGTTGAGACCGAGGCAATTATGTTTCCTTGTAAGGTATCGGCTCTTAAGGCAGATATTCCTTATTATTTCTTAGACTTTAATCCAGAGATAAAGCATGAGGTCACTCTTTTAGGTTGTAACACGTCTTTGAGGATATTCAAAGAACTTTACGATTACGAACCTCCGTTGGTAAACACATGTCCGAAGGATTTCTGTCCTGTAGATGGAGTAAAGACCATTGCAAGATGCTGTAAGATAAGAGAAGGCCATGTCATCGAAGGGGATGTGGTGTTGCTATCATGGGGAGCTACCGTTCCAGAAGTGATAGATGCGATAAATGCACTGTTCGCCTGATCAGAATTTCTCACGGCCCTTTGAAAAAGCCTTGTAACCTTCTTCTGTTCGACCAATACTGCAAAGTAGTTCGCCTAATAGGTACCATGAATCAGCGTCCTTAGGATCTCGTTCTAAGGTTCTGGTTAAATGTTCTATTGCTTCATTTACCCGTCCATCTTTTACAAGGCCGTGACTAGCAGAACGTCCAGTAGTTTCTTCGTCAAGAATCTGTGACATTTCCTTTGAAGCTCGATTCATCAACACATCCATCGAGTTTTCTGTAAGCCAAGGATATCTGTTCATGATCATTTCTCTGAATGGCACTGCTCGTTCAGATACGATTTCCCCAGTTCCCTTTTTAAAAATGTTTCTTGGGACGTATACGGTAAGGTTGCCATGATTTACTTCGATATGTCCTGCTGGAGCCGACAACACATCACCTCAGGCTTACCGCACGGCCGCATTCGTCTCTCTTTCTATTACCGAAGTCCGCAAGTCCATCTAGTTGTTTAGAATTGAAGACTGGGCCGTCCTTACACACTCTTAATGCGTCAAGTACACAGCAACCGCATACGCCAGTACCACATTTCATATGTCTTTCAAGGGAAAGCTGGCAATCAACACCTTTTTCTTTACACGCTTTGTGTAAAAAGAATAGCATTACTTCTGGACCGCAACCTATGATCAGATCATATTTTTCAATAGACATCTTTTCTTTTGCTAACTGAACAGAGTTTCCGTGGAATCCTCTAGACCCATCATCAGTAGATATCCAAACGTTTTTGCTGTACCTTTTAGCCTCTTCGTCTAATATTATTTCATCAGCGGATCGTGCACCAATTATTGTATCGCAACCAGTCTTTCTAATAGCTGGCATTAATGCTGCTGCACCGACTCCTCCCGCTACAATAAGGATATTTTTATAACCGTCCAAGGAAAATCCATTTCCGTAAGGTCCTCTTATCCTTACGTAGTCGTCAACATTCATTTTGTGTATAGCCTTCGAGGCTTCACCTATTCCTTTAACCGTTATCGATTTTGTTTTTCCTATACTAGAGAGTGACATGGGAACTTCATCTACGCCGGGGATCCAGACCATAACGAACTGTCCTGGTGTTGCAGGAACATCCCATTCGAATTCCAGAGAATAGGTGTCGTGACTTTCTTTCGTTTTACTAATTAACTTAACGGTATCACTCATGTGCCACACCTACCATTTCCTTTATTGATTTGTATCCATGGTCTTTCATAAAGCGTTCTAGTTCCTCATTAATCTCATTGAATACTATAGGACCTCTAGTTCCAACCGCACTACCAATTTGGAAAGCACTGGCACCTGCCATTACGTATTCCGCTGCGTCTCTCCAATTTGTTATTCCGCCAACTCCTATGATCGGTATGCTAAGAGCATTACGCAGATCGAATACTGACCTAATGCCTACAGGCTTTATGGCTGGCCCGGAAAGTCCTCCGAATTTATTGCTAAGTACGGGTCTTCGCATTTCTGGAGATATTACCATTGCTTTCAAAGTATTGATGGCGACAACTGCATCTGCACCACCTTCTTCTGCCGCTTTACCTAGATTTACTATAGATGAGGTGTTTGGCGTTAGTTTAGCCCAAACAGGAATATTTATTGAAGATTTTACTGCGGATACGATAGTTCTGACTTGACTAGGATCAGAGCCAATCTCAGCTCCATATCCTTCTGCGTGTGGACAAGATAGATTTAGTTCAACAGCAACCACGCCGTGATCCTCCATTTTTATTGCTAGTTCTGCGAATTCTTTAGCATTACCGCCAAAGATAGAGCCGATAACTGGACCTTCTCTTGAGGCTATTTCAATCTCTTCTCTAAAAAGGTCGATCCCGGGGTTGGGAAGACCCATTGCGTTAACATATCCTCCTTCAACTTCTGTGAAAGTAGGATTGTTATGTCCTGGCCTCGGTTCGAGGCCTATTGATTTTGTAACTGCCGCACCAGCTCCCGATTTGAACATGCGCACCATAGAGTCCCCTGTCTCATCCATAATTCCTGATGCGACCATCCCGGGGCGTTCAAATCTAAGCTTTCCAACAGTAACTTCCAGTTTACCCATCATCGCCGTATGTAACTACCATAATAAAAAACCCGTTCAGATGCGTAAGCGTAAAGAATGAGAAAAACATGGGTGTCTTATGGACATCTCGTCCCTTCGTAATGATTTCCCGACAATGAGGAACAATAATGGAGTTTATTTGGATAGTGCATGCCAAGCTCTTCGTCCTGATCAAGTGATTAGAGAGATCATAAGATATTATGAGGAAACTCCATCTTGTGGTGGGCGCAGTGTTCACGCAATGGGCACCCGAGTAACAACAATAGTTGACGATACTCGGGAAAAACTTGCTGAATTTTTTAATACTGATGATCCAGATTGTTATTCTTTCTGTAAGAATGCTACCGAGGCATTGAACATGGTTGCTTTTGGCTTAAAGTTAGAAAGGAATGACTTGGTTCTAACGACTGATGCAGAACATAATTCCAATCACGTGCCGTGGCTTGTACTTTCCAAAGAAAAGGGCATACGAAGAATTTTTACAAAAACCACCGAAGAAGGTGAATTTGATATTGAAACTTTCAAGGAAAACATGAACCGTGGTGTAAAGATCGTATCCGTTCAACACGCCAGTAACGTCACCGGGTGTTCTATGCCCGTTAAAGAAATTACTGAAATAGCTCATGACGCGGGAGCTCTCGTTGTAATAGATGGAGCGCAGGCAGCGCCTCATATGAAGGTTGATCTTGAAAAGATAAATCCTGATTTTTACTGCATCTCAGTCCATAAGATGCTCGGGCCATCAGGAATGGGAATACTTTACGGCCAGTCTGATCGTCTAAAGGAATTAAGGCCACTGATACACGGAGGGGGTACGGTAGGTTTAGTTACACATGATTCTATCAACTTGGCTCCTCCGCCAGAAAGATTCGAAGCTGGTCTTCAGGATTATGCTGGTATTGCAGGCACAAAAGCTGCAATTGAATACTTGACAAAGGCAGGTATGGATAATATCGAAGCACATGACACGAAACTAATGAGGCGGATGGTCGACGGTACAAAGGATATCGAAGGACTTAAGATCGTTGGACCTTCGGACCCAGATAGACGGGGAAGTGTATTTTCATTCAATATAGACGGTATGTCACCTCACGATATTTCTGTTATACTGGATAAGATAGACAATATAATGATCCGTTCAGGAGTACATTGCGCTCATTCATTCTTTACAGGAAAGAAAATAGAAGGTAGTGCAAGAGCATCTGTTTATCTTTATAATAATACGGAAGACATAGATCGTTTCTGCACCGCTCTTAAAACGGTATCAGAATTAAGAAAATAATTATTTTATTGTTATTCCATCTTCTGATCCTTCAAGTGTCACTATTTCATTATACGATAGTGAAAAATAAGATTTATGTGAGATCAATGAACGGTATTCGTTATTAGAGTTTCTTAGGATAACAATATGACCGTCTACACTCAGGTAGCAGTCATTACTTGGTAAGATATCCCATCCCCTCACTACCATTACGTCCGCTTCAGATTCGTAAAAAGAATCTATCATATCCGCTATCGAGTCTGTACTTTCAGTCATCAACACATCTTCGTTGGATGAATACATTCCTGAGAGTGGAATGCAAACTGATCCAAGTAAAATTACGCCGCATACGCATAGAACGACACGAGACAATGTGAATTCAAGCAACTACCATCACCTTCACTGCACTACCTGTTCCGTCTTGTACACATACGAACAAAAGTACGTTAACACCAGATACGGAAATTTCTTTTGAGATCTTGACAAGAGGGCGGTCCATTACGACCTTTCCTGTTTCTTTATCTCCATATATCATTCGAACACAATATGCGTCCGAACCGTCTCCTCCAATAATCAATCGGCCGTTGTGATCAATCGATACATT
>DATESF010000034.1:0-3138 GCA_035271005.1 Candidatus Methanomethylophilaceae archaeon
GCTCTCATTCGTCTTCCTCCTCGACCTCTACACTAAGAGTCTCTTTCATAATAATTTCGGAATCGATTAACTCAGCGCCACGAGAACCAAAGAATCTGTTTACGTTCTTGATATCTCTTACAAGTAGCTCTTTCGCTCCAAAATAATCGTTTGTCATTGCTTGTCCGCAGTCAATTAATACTGGCCCTTCCGCGGGCATAAGGACGTTATATTCACTTAGGTCGCCGTGGACAAGGTGTGCATCCTTCCAGCCGTCTATTATGAATGATACGACCTCGTCGTAAGTTTCTGTTGGATCTTCTAAATAAACGTCCTTCAGTTGAGGTGCTGGTCCTGTCTCGTCGCCTATGAATTCCTCTATCAGACAGTTATTCTCATATGCTATTGGTTCAGGAACAGGTATTCCTGCTTCATAGTAGCGGTGGAGGTTCTTGAATTCCTTCTGTGTCCACGCATAGATAATTTTAACTTTGTTTTTAGAGAGATTCTTGAATCTAGGATCTCCCTCGATATATCTGGCGATTCTCTTGAACGTTGAAGTAGATGTTCTAAAGATTTTGAGAGCCAGAGGAGAACCCTCTGGATCTTCGGCGTAGAAGACGTTACCTTCCTTTCCAGTAGATATGGGGTAGCGGACTGTGTCTATTGTCCCAGCCGTCATAAATTCATAAAGGGTCATGATTGTTCTTTTGTCAAAAACCTCGCCCTCAGTCTGCCTTTCATCGCCAGTACGGTTTGTTTTTAGACTGTCGACATGTCTCTCCATGTAGGAGTATATTTCATCATAGGAGGTCATGCCGAATTAGCCTCAATATATATCGATGGACTTAGGGATTCTGCGTCTCTTGCTAAGGTTCACGGCCTGTGTCCTAGTATATCTGAATTTAATGTCGCATTTTTCTGGTTGGAAGTCCCAGATAGAAATAATCAAAAGATCTCCCTCTCTTATCCACATGCGTTTTTTGATTTTTCCCGGAATACGCCCCATCCTAGAAACTCCATCTTCACACATAACGCGGATTTTGGACGCTCCTAGCAATTGGTCTGCTATTCCGAATATTTCGCCCTCCTTTATGTTGGGCATACGTATCCTTGATACGTCTTCTTCACCGATTGCCGGCTGTCCTCTACCTATCATATGATTCCTATGTTCACAGTCTTATATTAATAATTTCTCACAAAGAGGCGTATGTGGTGCAAATTTAGGTCTTCTTGACACAAACTATTTTATTCATCCTCCATTATCAACGCCGTACGCTCCGGTAGTGTAGCGGCCAATCATTCTGCCCTTTCGAGGCTGACACCCGGGTTCGAATCCCGGCCGGAGCACCAATTTCCCTTAGTACTTGTAATGGTCCGAGGATTTAGTTTTGAATCCTAAGATACGTTTTCTATAAGCAACGCTCTTTTTTGTGATTTCGTCTACGTTCTGTCTGTTGACTGCAAAGACTTCAGGAAGTTTCTTAGGGTTCGCTGCAAGCATTGCTTCGATAAGGTGGGGATCTGAGAAGGACCTGTTCTTCAATGATTTTCTGTCCCAGTTGTTAACTAATTCTAAAACAGCTTCAATCCCGCCGTTGTAGAATTCTTGTAATAGTACACCCGCAACGGTGCAGTCGTTTGATAGAACTGCTACGTTGCTTCCGCGAACGGCAAAATCAGCACCGTTAAATGAAAGTGCTAAACCTCCACTTTCTTTGACTAGTTCCATTGCCTGGTAATCGGAGGTATCGCTACCTATGTAAGCGGTCCCGTCAAGATCAATGGATGTTTTTCTTCTTATTTCTAATAAAGTGTAAGCTTTTTCGTTAGAGCCAACAGAATTCATCGACCGCATGATTGTACTCGCTGAAATCATTGTCAAAAGTTCAACGGTTAAATCATCCATAGTCTTCAAAATCTTAACGTCAAGCGGATCTAGTTCCATAGGAACATCCAGCAAATACTCTATTTTTGGTATCTTTAACGAAGTCACTACTGATGCTGCGTCTCTTAGAGTTCGGGCGTCTTGTCTAGACATATCCTGTGCATCGAGACTAAGTTCGGTGCAATTGATGTTGCCCATGGGAATCTCCAAATTTTCACAGATATTCATTACGTCGTGTTCGTAAAGACCAGTGGTAATGAATGTGGACATAACGTTCAATGCGTGGCGCATGGTTGTTCCCGCTTCTGGCATTAGTTCAAGTGTCTCTGCACTTGCATTGTGCATTTGAAGGTCAGTGGCGCCGAAGGCTTTTAGGAACGGCGCCATCATTTTCATTGTATTGCCAAAGCTATTACTATCGCGATTGAGGACGTACGTGCAGAGTGAATCGTATCTTAGGACGATATCGTAAAAGTGTCCGCCATTACGTACGAACCTATCGAATATGTCTCTAGTACCGTTATTTCTTGTTAAAAATCCCCAGCAGCTACAGATGAATTGTTTATCATTTACGAATCCAAGTTCGTCCAGTGTATCGAATTCTGCCAAAAGATCACCTCAGTGAAGCGTCAACTTCCTTTGTCAGGTCGTATGGTTCTTGTAGCTTCTTAGTGCCTGTGTAGAGTGTCTTTTCCTTGATGAAGATTTTTCCTTCGGCGAATGCCTTTATTGTTGAAACTATCAACGGTAGTTCACGTTTTGCGCCTTCGTCCCTTATCTTTTTGAATAGAGGTTCTTCAACACCTTCGTCTTCTCTTATCTGCTCGGCTGTCCTGCCTTTAAGTTTCTTAGTATATTTATGCCAAAGATCGGTATATCCGTGACCTTTAATTGGAAAACGACAATATGATACAGGTGCGCCTCGATCCCATTCTTCTGTACAGAGATGCATCATGGAGCCTTGGTCATCTTTATTATTTTCTATAAGTTCCCATATGACGTCTTCCCATGTGCCCTTAGGCCCATCAGGAAGTGCTGGGTGTAAATTCAATAAATCATATGCTCTGCAAGTTTCATCATCCACCCAAAGCATATATCCTGCAAGTATCCCGAGATCAAAGTCGTAAACTCCAGTTTTTTGCCTTAGGAGTTTTCCGTACTCGATTCTCCATTTATCCTCGTCGTTCTTTCGTAGTTCAGGTCTAAATTTTTTCCAAGAGCTCTTGACTAACGGTATATCATAACCTCGTACCATTTCAAAGAACATGTCT
>DATESF010000035.1:0-8239 GCA_035271005.1 Candidatus Methanomethylophilaceae archaeon
CTCGATGATATTATTACGGGACGAACAAAATTTGCTGCCTTTTCACAGGCATCTGCGAACATACTTCGACAATGCCGTATCGATATAATGAATTTGCTTTACTTACGTTAATGTTTTATCCAATGTGAGACTCACTGTTGTTATGAGAGAAGAAGATATCAGAGTAGTTAGAGATCTGGACCCCGGTATCATGGAAGGTGAGGGATACGCAGGAACGTTTCACAAGTCCGACCACACTGAACGTTATGATCTACTTACTAGAAGATTAATAGACGATGTAGAGGTCTTTGCAAGGACTAATGATCCTGACGTTATGTTAGACCTTATCGAAGTCGCTTACGCACTAAGCAGTCTTATGGGATACGCTGAGGAAGAGATGGTTCGTATGCGTAAAGCAGTAAAGAAAGAAAGAGGAAATTATTCTCGTGGTACGATATTCGTTCCTGAATGATTTTCTCGTATTAAAAATAAAAATAATTATTATCCTGCAGAACTTGTTTTCTGCAGGATAATTTGTTTTCAAGAAATTTAAAAATTTCTTTCCAATCCAAGATGGTCTAAGGTACGCATTACCATTTCTTTGAGGTCCAGCATATCTACGCGAAGATTGCTTAATTGAGTTCTCAATGAAGCGATATCTCTTTTCATCTCTTCGATGTCTTCATTTGATGTTTCAACAACAACAGATTTTTCAGATTTCATCATTTCGATAAGATCATATCGTCTGGACTTCAGTGCTGAAAGGGACATCTGAATTTTATTGCAATTCTCAGTGTCATTGTTTATCTGAGCCATTGCAAGTGATGTTTCAAGTTCGGATATTTCAGCGTTTATAGAGGCGACGGCGTTTATATCGCCTGATTCGTTATTGACTTCAACTTTTTCTTCTTTGAACTCAAAAGGAATGGATTTCGATGCAGGAGTTTTACCTCTGGATCTCATCTCATCCAAGTAATCGCTCATATCTGCTTCAAGATACGTTTGTTCTATATCGTGTTGAAGTTTAGATAAAGCTTCTATTTCCTTATTGATTTCTTCTATGCGTATAGAAGCTAATTTTTTATCTTTAACGCTACCCTTTGTATCATCTATCGATTCTAACTGGGTGCGTAAATTTCCTATCTTCGACCAAAAAAACTGAAGTTCTCGGTCATATTTACATGTTGAAAATGACATTTAATGTTCACAAATCCTTAGGGGAGTATCCCGTATTCATGCGAGATACCCCCCGTTTATAATATAATGTTCGTTTATTTAGAAAAGAAGAAAAAGCTCACTTTTTCTTCTTGTCTTTCTTATCTTTTTTGTCTTTCTTCTTGTCTTTCTTAGACTTCTTCTCTGTTTTTGTGTCTTTCTTAGACTTTTTGTCCTTTATTTCTTTGTTTTTGATTTTCATTTCTTCTTTTTTGGATTTCTTATCCTTCTCATCTTTTTTGGATTTCTTGTCTTTCATCTTTTTTACTTCCTTTTTGTCTTTTTTCTTATCTTTTTTAGATTGATCGCATTTACAATATTCTTCGAAGTCATCTTCGCTAGCATCTGTAAAGATCAAATCGTAAAGTGTATCTTCCATTACGGCTGCTCTTCCAAGTTCTATTAGAACACTGTCGCAGTCTGCTATGGCGTCTAGAAGCTCTCCGTTAGAGAGAATCTTCATTCCCACGGAATAGAACACGTCATCGAGTACGTCATCGAAGTAATCGCTTCTGATGGCGTCTGCCAATTGTTCCATGTCCCTATCTTCTTCGCTAAGATCTTTTAGATAGATTTCGTAGATTTCTGATGTATCGTAATTAGGCACTTCGTCCGGATCGTAATCCAGATCGCTGATGTCGCATTCCGTATCCATAAGGTCGGATATGACCGTACGGTATCCGACAATGTCGGATTGAAGGAAATTGATCATGTCTCCGTATTTGTTCTTGTTAGCCTCGGACCTTGCACGTGAAAGATTTCCTTTCATCTCTTCGATCTCGACCATTTTACGGTCTACTGCCGATTGCAAGACCTCTACGTCATCATAATCGTAGAATTCGTCACGCTCTGTTTCTGGCATAATGCATGATTCTTTTACCTGCGCATCTGCCGTGCTTTTCAAAGCTTCTTCCTCTGCAGTTATATCGATATTTTTATCGGTCATACGGATTCCTCCAAACTAGATATAGCGCCCAATTTATTATATCATTACCTAACAACCAATTATTTCTGTTTCTTTATTTGAAACCAGTTACATGCAGATAATTCAGTATCTTTTCTCTATAACTTTACACTCAGTATCGCAAAATGGACATTTATCAAGTAGAATTTCTTCGCCGTTCTCGTTCAAGGCTGCTATCGATGGGCCCTTGTACGAATCAACGAAGAAGATATCGTCTTTCATTATGAAATCCAACATGTCCTTGCAACATGCACCTTCGATACCGTTATCAGAAACTTCCAAGTTCAGCAAAGGCCTTGAATTTAGAATCTCTCTGCGTTCTTTGGTGTAAAGTTCGTTAACTCGATCGTAGTCTTCATGAGCTCCAGGATAACCGAGGTTAGCTGCCATTCCGTAAAGACGAATGGAACTTATAAGATCTCTATTCATCCCGCTACCGTTTTCGTACAAGAACGCGAGATAGTAGACTGCACGGGGATCCATACGAGTCGTTAGACTTCGTAGAAGGTCATATGCCTCAATCTCTGTTTTACCTTTAACGGAACCAGAGGCGATCAATATGCCTAGTTCTCTTTTTGCTGGGATGTAATCGTTATCAATCGCTTTGCGAAGCCATTTCTCTGCTTTGGAGAAATCTTGAGGTATTTCCTCGCCTCCGATGTAAAACATCGCCAATTGATATTGAGCTTCAGGATTTCCTTCTTCAGCGGATGTTATAATTCCGTCTATTGCCATATATGGGGATTAGCTACATCGTTTATAAGTTCATTTAAGAATTTAATCGACATCTACGCCGTTGTCAGCAGCTAGTTTTATCCATTTTTTTGATTCTTCAAGATTTGCTTCAGTACCATAACCGTCCCTGTAGCATATTCCTACTGCGTACATTGAATCCGCCACTCCTTGAAGTGCTGCGGCCAAGAACCAACCAAAGGCAATATCCGGGTCCTCGTGGACCTGCAATGAATCCCTAGAGTACACGATACCAAGACGGTGCATTGCAAAGGCGTCGCCTTCTTTAGCTGATTTCTTATACCATTCTACAGCTTGAACTAAATCCACTTCAGTACCTATACCGTATTCGAAAGAAACAGCGTATCTAAACATAGCATTCATATTCCCGGCTTTGGCTGCTATACCGTAAAGTATGAACGCTTTCTCTTCGTCCTTTGGAACCCCAAGACCTTCTTCGTAAAGATATGCTAAACTATTCCGAGCTTCTTGAAAACCTGCGTTAGCGGCTTGTTTGAAAAGATCGGCAGCTTTCAGGTAATCCCTTTCTACGGACATTCCATCCATGTAAGCAGTTCCAAGATACAGTTTAGCTTCCTGGGATCCTGCTTCAGCTGCCTTACTAGCATACTCTACGGCTTTTATTGCATCTATTTCGAAATATTGGCCTACAAAGAACATCTTTACCAAGAAAAGCATAGCTTCGAATTGTCCGGCTTCCGCAGCATCTTTTAGATAACGGTAACCTTTGTTTTCGTCGGCCTCAGTCTCGATTCCAAGTACCAATGAAAGACCATATGCATATTGACCATCCATATTCCCTGAGTCTGCCAAAGCACGAACTTCCTCGAAATTCATCTCGATCTTTCCCTCAGGTGTCTCGAAAACATAGTTCTTATTGTCGCCAGCCATATTACAGATGAACAGTGTGAGCATACTTCTACTTATCCAGAAGAGTGCTAAAAACGAAGAATAAATTCGAAATACGAAGCTATTTCTACGTTATATTTAGTTGGATTTAAGCTATTGTAAATCTTACTATTCTATTTAAAAAAAAGTAAAATAAATAGCGTTTAATACGCACTTGTTGATATAGTAACATGGCAAAAAAACCTGCCGTAGTCGCTGATAAAAAGGTAGCACCTTCTGCAAAGAAGGAAGAGCCTAAAAAAGGCGGTTGCGCTGTCAAAAAGAAGAACTGAAACTTAGTGAAGTTCTAAAACTACTAGTTGGGGACAGGAAACTGCCCCCGTTTTTTCATCTGTGTTTTGTTTTCATTTTTGATAAGAATTTTTCACATTCTTTCCATTCTGGAAATGATTGTTCTAATGATTTGAACGCTTTGTCATGTGCTCTTCTATGAGGTCTATATCCTCTTCGTAAATGTAACGTTTCGTGATATGTAACGTAATCCAGCACTTGCTCAGGAACTTTCTCTGAGTCTAAAGAAGATGATATTGTGATCACTCGGAATACTGGATTACAGCTTCCAATCTTTGTGTAACTAGGACGTTCGGTCCATGTGTAATAGGAGTTATGAATATCTTCTGCGCAGATTAAATCTGCATCCATCAATCGATCAAGTGATTCTCCTATCTCTTTGTCCTTTCCTACTGTGGTACGCGAAACGTTACGACTTCTTTTAAGATACGTAGGCCGTTTCGTTAGTACGAAATCATCGGAGGTTACCCATTCAATGTATTCGGAACTGTAACTGTTTTTAATTCCCGTGGAACGTGCAATAACTGAATCAAGAAAATCATACAATATTTCAGTAGGTGCGTCCGATACGTAATCAGATACTTTGTAGGTTTTTTCTACTCCGGCGCGATTCCATGCAACTTTGAAATCCTTAAATTTTTCGAAACTTGCGCCCTTTACAGAATTACCACGTTCATTGGAAATTTTACTAACGATGTCATAGAGACGTTCATCGTCGTTCATTCCTGGCCCTCTTTATCACAGCATCTTTCTGTTCTTGTTTTCCTGCAACAGTACGTTCAACGAATATTTCTTCGCCGTCCAATGTTTTACCTGTATGGTACATCAGAGTGGATATCGTAGATGGAGTAGGCGTAAAGATTTGTGTTTGCTCTGGAGTAGTTTTTAATCTTCTAGTGCAAAACCTGCTTAATTCTTGCATGTCTTTTAATGTACAACCTGGATGAGCTGCCATCAGATAGTATGTAAGGAATTGTTTTTTTCCATGTTCTAAATTGGATTCGTCAAAGATATGTTTGAATTCTAGAAGTCCCTTTTTACCTGATTTACCCATATGTGCCAGTACATTATCTGAAGTGTGTTCTGGTGCGATTTTTAACTGTCCTGATACGTGATTCTTTGCTATAGTATCGATATAACCTAAACATTGGTCTTCATCTGCAAGTACCATATCATATCGTATTCCCGAAGTAACAAAAACTTTCCTCACTCTAGGAACGTTTCTTGCTCGTTTTAAAAGCCGAGTCTGAGCAGAGTGATCAATCGGCAGAGATTTACATATCGTAGGGAAAAGACACTGTTTATCTTCACAAGCACCACTTTCCATCTTCTTTTTACATTCTATGCCGTACATATTAGCTGTCGGTCCACCAAGATCATAAATTATTCCGTTAAATCCTGGTTCGTTGGCGAATCTCTCGATTTCTTCTATTATTGAGTCTTCAGATCTGCTGATAACTCTACGTCCTTGATGTACCGCTATAGCACAGAAATTACATCCTCCGTAACAACCACGATGTGTCGTCACTGAATTTTTAATTGTATCAGCAGCTTTCACATGCCCCTCGGCGAGACAAGAAGGATGGACTTTATTCTCATAATCTAATGAATAAATCTTATCCAATTCCTCTGTAGTGGGATCTCTTTGCGGAGGATTTTGTATCAAATATCTATTGCCATGCTTTTGACACAATCCATTTGCAGTTATAGGATCACAGTTGTGATAGAACGTCATATATGCTGAAGTAAATTTATCTGGGTCTTCAGAACATTCTTCGTATGAAGGTATCTCGATAAAACCTTCTTTCTTTTCTTTAGAGATATAACATATTCCACGGATGTCTTCAATATCTTTACCATCCCGTATAGAATTAGCAAGTGCCAGATTAGAAAATTCTGCCATGCCATATGTAATGTAATCGGCCTTTGAATCAAAAAGTATGCTGCGTCTTATTGACTCCGTCCAAGCATCATAATGAGAAATACGTCTAAGGGAAGCCTCTATTCCACCTAGAACTATTGGCTTATCTTTACAGAATTTCTTAATCATGTTTGTGTAAACGATAGTGGCACGATCAGGACGTCTGTAATTCATTCCGCCTGGAGTGAAATCATCGTCCTTTCTTTTTTTATTAATGGGAGTTCGGTTGGCTACCATCGAATCAACGCATCCCGACGAAACGGACCAAAATAATTCAGGAATTCCAAGTTTACCGATATCTTCCTGTGAAGGTTGTGGTATTATACCTACGCGAAATCCATTTTCAATTAGCCAGTGGCCAATTACAGCACTGCCGCTGTATGAAGTATCGTAATACGTATCTCCAGAAACCAGTATGACGTCTAACGCGTCCCACCCTCTTTCCTTTGCTTCTTGCAGCGTGGTCGGAATGAACATCATACCTCTAATGTACATCTTGTTAATGATTCTTTTCGCTTATGTCGTTCTCACAAAGAGAAATAAAAATAAATAAAAATCAATATTTATCGCGATAATCTCTAAGATTTAGTTCCATGACATGATCGTTCATGAAGAATCCGTTGCCTATGTCAACATCAACATTTTTTACCGTTACAAATCCCCAATGTTCGTAAGCTGATATCGCCTTGAAGTTATTTCGATTAACGTTAAGATATATAGAACTCAATTTGTGTTTTCTAGCTATTTTAACTAAACGTTTTAGAGAATATGTAGCCAAACCAGTATGTCTGTATTCCTTACGTATGTAAAATTTACTGAGCATCATTTTCTCATTTTCTTTTTTATAAGCTATAAAACCAACATCCTTTCCACCTTCGGTAATGAATTCGTAGACCATGCCTTCTACGATCTGCGTCATTATTGATTCAGGAGAAAGATATTTTTCTAGCATGTATTCAATTTGTTCTTTAGTTATTAGATTTAGGAATGATTCGTTCCATATCTCGGTAGCAATCTAGTTAATATTTTGTCTATCTTCTACATTAGAAACTTTACGATCATCTCTTATTTTTCGCACTCTGGCACTAAATTCGTTAAGGCTTTCTTCAAAATTTAATCCATGATCTATATTATCATTATTTTTTACTGAACAACTTATACTGGAGATAGTAAGATCTTCTGCTATGTCTACAGCATCGTAAAGAGACCAACCGTTAACAAGTGATGAAACAAGTCCGGACCCGAAGATATCCCCTGAACCATGATAGTGTCCAGGAATCCGTTCTTTCATGATATATTGGACTTCACCGGTACTACAATCATACGTAGCGGCTCCGAGTTCGTTTTCTTTAAAGTACACACCAGTAAGAACTATCTTTTTTGCGCCTAGGGATTCAGATCTTTTCAAAAGGCCTAGAATATATTCTTCAGAATACGGGCCTGTTTCAAAAGGCTCGTCTAGCATCTTAGTTATCTCAGTCATGTTAGGAATTATGATATCTGCGTCACCACATAATTTACGCATTTCTGACGGAAAATCTGAACCAAACGTAGAATAAAGTTCGCCATTATCGCCCATGACAGGATCCACGTATACTTTTGTTTTCGAACTTTTCATCATCTTTATGGCTTTCCTAACAACGTCTACTTGAGCTTTAGACCCTAAAAAACCTGTATAAATAGCATCAAATTCAAATCCCATATCTTTCCAGTGTTCAACTACAGGAATGATATCATCGGTCATGTCACGATACGTAAAATCAGGAAAAGGTCCTACGAACGTTGACAAAACTGCTGTTGGAATAATTGGAGTGTTGATTCCTGCTGATGATAGTATTGGGAGAGCTACGGTAAGAGAGCATCTTCCGTAACAAGATATATCGTGTATTGCAACGACCTTCTTCTGGACCATATTCGTGTGCATCACTCCATATCTAATATAATCTTTTGAACTGACGTAAATATTGAGGTAGTTGATACGATGCTTTTTAGTAAACTTTCGTTATCATACATTTAATGAGAAAGTCCGAAGGATATCTTGAGGAAGCGTTAAAAGAATATAACGCAAAAGTTGACGAGTACGACGAGAACGGCACCGTCGAACAAAGGTTAGAAGCCTATCTTAATCGGGGAAGTATACTTTCTATGATGGATTCCTATGTTTCGGCTTTAACAGATTTTGATGAAGCCGTAGAGATAATCCAACT